>JAJTFU010000180.1:3794-8175 GCA_021299075.1 Novosphingobium sp.
AGCCTTCCCCTGGTGCTCGATCGTGCCATTGCCCGGTTCCGCCAGGGCATGGGCAGCGGGGTGCTGGAAACCCGGCTGACCACCACGAACATGATCGCTCAGCTGGACGAGCTGCTGGCCCGCTCGCCCGGGGACTCCGTCTTCGCCGCGCCGGTGGCTGACCTCCCTGTCGCCATCCCGCCGGCGCGCCAGGCGCTGATCCGGGCGGACTGGCAGGAAGCCGTGGCGCAGGACGTGGTGCCTGCCTACCGCCGCCTGCGGCGCTTCCTGGCCGAGGAATACCTCCCTGCCGCTCGCGCCGAACCTGGCTTGGCGGCCATGAAGGGTGGCAGCGGGCTCTATCGCCGGCTGATCCTGCGCCACACCACCCTACCGCTCGAACCCGAGGCAATCCACGCCTTGGGCCTGTCCGAAGTAGCCCGGATCCACGACGAGATGGAGCAGGTAAAAGCCCAGCTTGGCTTCAAAGGTACGTTGCCGGCCTTCTTCAACCACATCCGCACCGACCCGCGCTTTCACCCGAAGACCGCAGAGGAGCTGAGCCAGGGCTATGCGGCGGTCGCCAAGGCGGTCGACGCGCAGCTGCCCCGCCTCTTTGCGCGCCAGCCGGCGGGCAAGATGACCATTGCCGCCTATCCGGCCAGCCGCGGGAAGTTCGAGGCCGGCGGGTCCTATTCGCTCGGTTCGGCAGACGGCCAGCGGCCGGGCGTCTTCTATTTCAACACCTATGACCTGGAGAGCCGGTTCCTGTCGGGCGTGACCACGCTTTACCTGCACGAGGGCATTCCCGGCCACCATTTTCAGTCCAGCCTGGCCCAGCAGGACCAGTCCCTGCCCGACTT
The DNA here is from genome assembly GCA_021299075.1 of Novosphingobium sp. Classification (GTDB taxonomy): domain Bacteria; phylum Pseudomonadota; class Alphaproteobacteria; order Sphingomonadales; family Sphingomonadaceae; genus Novosphingobium. The sequence continues at coordinate 4,637 of JAJTFU010000180.1, forward strand.
CCAGCGGTTCGGCGATAATGCCGCCTATGTTGAAGGCTGGGCGCTTTATGCCGAAACGCTGGGCTACGAAATGGGGCTCTACAAGGACCCCTTGCAGCACTGGGGCACTCTGGATGACGAGATGCTGCGGGCCATGCGGCTGGTGGTCGATACCGGTCTCCACGCCAAGGGCTGGAGCCGCAGCCAGGCAGTGGCCTATATGCTCGCCAATTCCGGTATGGGCCGCAGCGATGCCGAGGCCGAGGTTGACCGTTACATCGCCAATCCCGGCCAGGCTCTCAGCTACAAGATCGGGGCACTTACCATCCAGCGCCTGCGCCGCGAGGCCGAAACGAAGCTGGGTCCGCGCTTCGACCTCAAGGCTTTTCACGAGCAGGTTCTCGGCAGCGGCGTGCTGCCCCTGTCCGTACTGGAAACCAAGGTGCGAAGGTGGATTGCCAGCTCTGCTTAAGCCTGCTGTATTGCCGCCATAATTCTCTGGGGAGACCAAACCGATGATCAGCTATTTTCTGGCCGCCCTGCCTCAATTCCTGGCCTATTTCGGATCGGCCGTGGCGCTCGCCGTGGTCTTCCTGTTTGTCTATTCGCTGTGCACCCCGCACCGGGAATTCGCCCTGATCCGCGAAGGCAACGCCGCTGCCGCCACTCAGTTGACCGGTACTTTCCTGGGTTTTGCCATTCCGATGGCAGTGGTGATCGGCAATTCGGTCAGCATTCCGGACATGCTGCTGTGGGGCGCGGTGGCCGCGCTGGTGCAGCTGGCCGTGTTCGTCGTGATCGCGCGGTTCCTGTTCAAGGCCGTGTCGGACAAGATCACCGAAGGCTGCGTTGCCTCCGGTCAGTTCGTCGGCGGCATGGGCATCGGCATCGGCCTGCTCCAGGCCGCCTGCATGGTTCCCTGATCGGGCGCGAAGGGAACCGGATCGATGAAAAAGCAACTTTTCCTGACCACGGCGATGGCGGCCACGCTCGGTTCGCTATCCGGCTGTTCGAGCCCTGAGGATGATTGGGGCAACGACGTGGTAGCCGATAGCGATACCCGCGTCTGCGTCGATCAGAACGGCTACCGGGTCGACGATGACCGCTGCGAACGCAGCACCCACGTCCACAGCGGTGGCGGCGGCCTGTTCTGGTATTATATCGGCCGGGGCAGCCGGGTGCCCTACTACGGCGACCCGGTGCGCGATCCGCGCTATGGCTTCAAGGGCTCCTATTTCCCCACCAAGGGCGTGCAATATGCCAAGGCCCCGGCCGCATCGCGCATGGTGCGATCGACCCCGGTGGCCCGCAGCGGCTTTGGCTCAAGCGGGCGCTCGTTCGGCAGCGGCCGGTCCTAGGCAGTGCAACGACGCAGTCTGACGCCGCGCGCCAACTGGCAAGCGGCCGTGGAAGAGTATGGGCTGATCTGGCACAGCGATGCCGATGGACCCTATTGGGACGAGTCCGCCTGCTACACCTTCTCGATGGCGGAGATCGAGACGATCGAGGCCGCAACCGGAGAAGTCCATCGGCTTTACCGCGCCGCCGGCGATCGGATCGCCAACGATCCAGCCCTGCTCGCGCTGTGCGGCATTCCGGACAGCTACCACCCGGTCGTGCGAGCAGCCTGGCAGAGCCAGGTCCCGGCGCTGGACTATGGCCGGTTTGACTTTGCCTGGGACGGCAGCGGCGCGCCCAAGCTGCTTGAGTTCAACTGCGACACGCCCACCGCGATGCTCGAGACATCGATCGTCCAGTGGTACTGGAAGGAAGAGGTCTTCCCGGCCGCCGATCAGCTGAACAGCCTGCACGAACAGCTGATCGCGCGTTGGCAGGACATTGCCCACGCCCTGCCGGGGCGGCGCGTCTGGTTCACCCATTTCGGCGATGCGGCCCACGAAGACACGATCACCACCACCTATATGCGCGATCTGGCGGCGCAGGCTGGCCTCGAAACCCGCGCCGTGCTGATCGACCAGATCGGGATCGATGCGGCTGGACGGATCCTGGACCAGGAAGACTATCTGATCACCGCGCTGTTCAAGCTCTATCCGTGGGAATGGCTGGCGGCTGAGGAATTCGGCGAGCGAGTCCTGCCGCGACTGCTTGAAACCATCTGGCTTGAGCCGGTCTGGAAGATGATGTGGAGCAACAAGGCGGTCCTGGCCGTGCTGTGGGACATGTTCCCCGGCCACCCCAACCTGCTGCCCGCCAGCTTCGATCCGGCCAGGATGACCGGCGACTATGTGGCCAAGCCGGTGCTGGCCCGCGAAGGCGCCAATATCGAGATCGTTTCAGGCGGGCAGGTCATCGCCCGCAGCGGCGGCGAGTACAGCCAGGCCAGCATGGTCTATCAGGAGCGCTATCCCTTGCGCGATTTCGGAGGCGGCTATCCGGTGCTGGGCAGCTGGACTGTTGGCGGCAATGCCGCCGGACTTGGCATCCGCGAGGACGGCCTGATCACCGGCAATCGCGCGCGTTTCATTCCCCACATCATCGAGGACTGACCCCATGACCCGTCTTCAGGCCGCCACCGACACGTTCCGCGAACTGGCGCTGATCTACACCGCACTGCTGCTGGCCAGCGCCGGGCTGCTGATGCACTTCGAAGACCTGGACTTCGGCACGGCGCTATACTGGGCCGCGACCACCGCCACATCTACCGGCTATGGCGATATCAGCCCCAAATCGCCCGAAGGCCGGCTGGTGGCGGTAACGCTGATGCACCTGTCGATCTTCGTGGTCGCCCCGCTGATCGTGGTCCGGCTGGTCGACCGCCTAAACATGGACCGCGACGCCTTCACGCACGAGGAACAGGTCCACATCCTCGAAGGGATCGCCCGGATCGAAGCGCGGCTTGATGCGCTGGAGAAGAGCCGGAAGGATTAACCTTCCAGCGCCTCGGCCGTGGCATCGTCGCCGGTCGCAGCCAGTTCATCGTCCAGCGCGGTCAGCGCCGCCGCCTCGCCGCCTTCGGGCTTGCGCCGCTGCAGCGTGGGGGCGATGAAATTGCCACTGCCAGCAATGGTCAACCGTAAAGAACACCGCGCGCAAAAGCCTGCCACGCCGGGGTGTTCCAGGCGAGGATTGTGATGATCAACCCCGGAATGAACCATGCTGCCCAGACCAGGTAGGCCCGCTGAACAGCGCCTCGACGATACCAGTCCCACAGGAACATAGGCGCGATCAGGACCAGTTGCCACAGATCACCCGAAAGCGGCGACTCCGGCATGGAAGTCGGTAGCCACGTCATGCGGTTGAAGGCCGCAGACAGAGGCACCGTCGTCGCCAGGATCAACAAGCGCTTGTGGGTTGCGGAGTCCAGCCGGCGTGCGCGCAATGCGATCCAGACGAGTGCCAAAAAGGTGATGCCGGTCCGGAACTGGATCAGCATGATATTGGCAGAACGCTGCATCTGGGCGTCGGCTTTCGCCTGCAAGTCAGCCGGTGCGGTTGCGACCCAATCAACATAGGCTTGCGCATTGATCGGCACCAAAGCCATGCCAACCAGCACAAGGGTCGGGGCCAGAACAAGGCCGACCATGCCAAACTGCATATGC
>JAJTFU010000181.1 GCA_021299075.1 Novosphingobium sp.
GTCACCGCCACCACCGCCGCCGCCGCTAATGGGGACGCCCCCGCCGCCTGATCCGCCAGACGCTGCCGGGATCAAGGGTAGGCCGGAGCGCCCGCCACCAAAGAGGAAACCCGCACCGCCCTTTGGTCCACTGATCAAAGAGCGTGCCCCCCATTGGCCGCGTGACCGGGCAACGGCTTCCTCGAAACGCTTGTCTTTCTCGCGTGTCGCCATGTCGGCCAGCTCGCGCTTGCGCTGCAGCCGCGCGGCGCGCGCTTCTTCCTCCATTGCCAATTCCTCGGCAGTCTTGGGGGCTGGCTTGGGGGCTTTGACACACATCGTAGGCGATAGGCCACGATGCGCGGCGCGTCACAATGGACTAGTCGCCCGGCGCCGGCTCGTTTGCCGCCAGCCCAGCACGTCAAAGCTCTTGCGTGCCACCACCGGCTTGGTGTTCGAGGTGTCGCCCAGCAGCAGCTTGCGGCTCTCCCCGCCCCCGCACATGCCATATTGCAGCGCGTCATGCGGGTGGCTGAACTTGTTCTTGTCGGGCCGATCGTCATAGCGTTCGGCACCGGAGACTTGCAGCCGCTTGTAGGCATAGCCGCCTGCAAAGCCGCGGATCAGCGTGGTGCAGCCAGGATCGATCAGGAAGCCGGGCTTGCCTTCGATCAGACGGGTGAGGCCAGCAGATACGGCCTCGATCCGGACCACCGGGTCATTGGTCGGTGCAGCGCGCGCCTTGAGGCCGGCAGTGCGCAGGATCTGGAACGGTGTCGTCTCGTCAGTCTGAGCGCGATAGTCGCCAGCCGGATCGCCCCATAGCTGGAAGGTGAAGCCAGGAAAGTTCTGCTGCATATCGCGGCGCAAGAGGTCGGCAAACTTGGCCGCGCCCATGTCCTGCGCCACCAGTTCGCGCAGGATCAGCCAGCGCCCGCGCACCAGCTGCATGTAGACCGCCGAAGGCGTCAGGCCAAAGTCGATGCCAATGATAATCGGGATGCCGGCCGCAGGAACCAGCGGCTCCTTGGCAACGTGCATGGCATAGTCGAAATCGGCATAGACCGGCTTGCCATCGTTGAGGCTGCCCAGCTCGTTCAGGACATAGACCTGGATCCAGCTGCGCGTCTTGCCCTTGATGATCGACGGGTAATAGGCGGGCGTCAGATTGCCCACGTTTTCGGCGACCGGGTTCATCTCGTAGCCGGTGATGATCCCCTCGTCGTCGCGCACCGGGCGCATCCCGCCCGGCTGGGTAAAGAACTCCCAGGTGTCAGGCTTGATCAGCATGAGCGCTTCTTCGCGCGTCAGGTGATCGGGCACCGGCGCCTCGCCCGCCATGATTGGCCACCAGTGATCTTCGTCCGGCGCGTTGGTATCGGCGATCACGCCATACCAAGTCGGCCCGCCATCTTTCATCGACGGGAAGCGGCCGACGCGCATGGTGCAGGCATCGACGATCGCCTTGGGCACTTCGCGCGCCTCGTTGATGAACACGCCGGTGAGTTCGAGGCTGAGCAGCTTCTTCACATCTTCCGGCTTGTCGAGCGCCAGGAAGATCACTTCCATGTCAATGTCGCCTACCTTGACGTGGTGCGTGAACGGCGGCGACCAGTTGAACTTGCCCCACACATCTTCGGGAAACCAGTCGAGCCAGGTCTTGATCGTCGTGGTCTTGAGCTGCGGGTTGGTATTGCGCACCACAGCCCAACGGGTCTTGCGCTTCCCGTCCGGTCCCGGCTCTTGCTGGCTGGCGCGGCGGAACATTTCGACGCAGCAGCACACAGACTTGCCTGAGCCGACCGGCCCACGCAGCCCCCGGAAGAATGCCGAGGACAGCATGAACGCTTTGGTGGTTGGCCCGGGCGGTTTGTAGTTGAGGCTCACTTCGTCCTTTAGGGATTATCAGGAAACGTTATTCGAACCGCCGCTGCCGGGGTTATCGGTTGCCCAATTGACCGCGCCGCTGCCGACCGCGCCCGCGTCATAGGCCCCGCCGAGGTCAGCAGGACCACCCGCCTTCACATCCAGCATGGTGAATACATCGGCTCGGGAAAGCGGCTCGAAGGTCGGGCCGTCGAATGTCCCGCTGTAAGCAAGGGTTGCCCCCTTGTTGCCGCTGGTGATGTTGTCGGTCAGCGTTGGGCTGCCGCCGATGCTGAAGATGTCAGCGATATTGCGTTCGAGGCGATGCGTTCCGCTGGTCGTGCCGTTTGAGCCGGTGCCGAGCGCTAGCTGCGCAATGTTCCCGGTCAGATTGGCGTCCGACTGGATAACCGTGTTGTTGAGCGCAACGCCGCTCTTGCAGTTCTCAACCAAGATCGGCCAAGTGCTGCCCGACGTGACCACCACGTTCCCGATAATAGTCGGGACGTAGAAAAAGCCGCTATCTACGCCGCTAGTCTTGTAGTCGCTGAGAAAGATGCCTTGGCCCAAACCGCCGCGCGCTGTGCCTGGGAACAAGATATTGCGGGAAATGTTGTAAGTGCAGTCCGCCTTCGCGGCATTTGTCGCCACGCCGCGGATAGCGTCTGGATGCGGCGAGCCGCTGTCGGTCGATTTGCCAACACAGTCAGAAATTACGTTATCATTGATATTATAGGTGACAACGTAGCCTGTTTCTGTCGCGTTGCCCGGAGGAGACGTCGTAATCGCATCCGAGTAGTAGTAGCGAATACGGTTTCCAGAAATTGTTCCGACCGCCGCCGCGCTCTGGCTGACCTTCATCACAACCGCCGAACCGCTCCATTCGATCAGGTTGTTAGTTACAGTGATATTGCCAACCGAGTTGTCGAGCGATGAACTGGTGCGGATCAGGTTGATCCCGTTGTTCGGGTAGTTGGTGCTGGTTGCGTAGTCGCCGTTCGGGTCGCCAGTCGCGCCGCGAATGTGGCAGCTATCAATTGTGATACCAGCCGCGTTATTCGCGGTTTCCCCGATGATATTGAACTTCGGCTCCGCAACCGCAGTAGTGCGCAGGCGGCGGAAGGTGACGTTGCGAGTGCCGCGCAGGCTGAACTTGTCAACGTCTGCATAGGTCGTGGTGTCGCGGCAGTAAATTTCCAGCCCGCCGTAGTCAGCGCGGCGAAGGCGAGCCGCGGCACCGTCAACGCCGGTTGTGATCGTTGCGCCGGGGCGAATGGCAATCTTCTTGGCCGATAGCGTAGCGGTGGCCTGGGCAATCACCGTGTCCCATTCGCTTGTCTGGCGAACGTCCCACTCGTTAGTGGCAATCGTAATGTTTACTTGCTGGCCGTTGTCCAAAACCAGCGCATAAGGACCAAGGTTGAGGTTGGCCGTATCACCCGCAGCCGAAGGGACGATATAACCGCCAGTGATGGTCCAGTGTCCGGAGGCATCGCCGCTGCTGATCGTGGTGCCGGTGACGGCAACACCGCCATGGCCCGCAATGGTCAGGTTGCCGAAAGTGGCAGTTACAGCCGGCGCAACACCGCTGACGCGAGCAGTCGATCGCCGAACAGTAAGGTGAGAGTTCCGGCTCACCAGACCGCCACGATATTGGTCGCAGCTGTAGCCGCCTTGACCTTGTTGATCTGCAGCCAGATCCAGCTGCCGGCCGGAACCGAGGAGAACGTCACGGTCGCGCCGTTCTGCGTCTCGACCACCACGTTGCCAGCGCCGCCCACATAGAGGCCCAGGCAATTCAGAACCGTGGCATCGCTTGGCGTGACCGCGGCCGCATTGCCAGGGATCCCACTCGCGTCCATCATCTGCGAACCAGCCATCAGCAATCTCCTTCACAGCGGGCCATCCCATCAGGACGGCTTGCCAGCAATGGACAGGATTAGATCGAGCGATACCGGAGGAAGCTGCCAGCTTTGACCGTCACGTTGGTCCCACCCGTCTCGCTGGCCATCTGGACCTTGACCGTGCCGGAAGGCGAGGCACCCGCCATGAAGTTGCCACGAATGCGCGACGGCCAGCTTTGCGTGGTGTTGGGCAGACCACCGACAGCAGCCAGCAAGGCCGCGTTGATGTTGCCAAACACCAGCACCTGCGCGGTCCCGCTTGTCGGCATGACGATATCAGCCACCCCGTCCGTGCCGCCAGTGGGCCAGGCCAAGCCGGGCCGCGGGCCAACCGTAGCTGTGGCCGTGCGTAGCAGCAGCAGCGCCTCGAACTCGTATTGCGTGTTGGCAACCGGCGTGAAGGCGAGGCCCGTCACGTCGACTGCCGTGGCGCTCGATGTCACGAAGTCGGAGCCGAGCTTGAGATAGGTCCACGGATCAGCGCCGCCCGATGGCGTGGCCCAGGTTCCATCCCCGCGCCAGAAGGTCGAGGCACTGGCCCCGGTGCCGCTGTTGAGCCGCGCCACAGCAAGGTTGCCGGTCAAGTCCGCCGCGCTGCCGGAAGTGGCGACAGTGGCCAGCGCGAGGTCG
>JAJTFU010000182.1 GCA_021299075.1 Novosphingobium sp.
GGCAGACTTTCCTGCACCGCCAGGCCGATTGACCCGCCCAGCAGGCCGAGGCCGATAATCGCGACGCGCTCAAAGCTCATCGGGCCGCCTCCGCCATCTCGCGCAGGGCGGCGGCGATGGCGTCCATCTGCTCTGCCGTGCCAATGGTGATACGCAGCGCATGGCCCAGCCCCTGGTTAGGCAGCCAGCGGACGATATAGCCCCGCTCGGCAAGACCATTGTAGGCCGTCTCGGCGCTTAACGCGCCTTCGAACAGCACCAGCAGAAAATTCGCCTCGCTCGGCACTACGCGCAGGCCGTGATTGCCCAGCGCCTCGACCGCCGTGACGAAGCGCGCCCGCTCGGCACGGTTATGCTCACGCGATGCGGTCACGAAGGCCTGGTCAGCCACAGCGGCCAGCGCCATGGCCTGGCCGCTGTTGGTCACGTTGAACGGCCCGCGGATGCGGTTGAGCGTATCGATCAGCCCCGGGGCGCCGGTGGCCCAGCCGATCCGCTCACCCGCCAGGCCATAGATCTTGGAGAAGGTGCGGGTGACCAGCACGTTTTGGTGTGCGGCGGCGAGGGCGAGGCCGTGATCGTCCTGCTCGGGCGTCAGGTACTCGGCATAGGCCTGGTCGAGCACGAACAGCACGTCCGCAGGTAGCCCGGCGTGCAGCCGCGCCACTTCGCTGGCGGGCAGGTAAGTCCCGGTGGGGTTGTTCGGGTTGGCGAGGAAGAGCACGCGCGTCCGCTCAGTTACCGCAGCCAGTAGGGCATCGACGTCGCTGCCATAGTCCTTATCTGGCGCTTCGACCGGCGCGGCCCCGCAGCGCCGCGCGGCGATATCGTAAACTGCAAAGCTGAAGCGCGAGAACAGCACCTCGTCGCCCTGGCCGGCATAGCCTTGCGCGGCCAGGTTCAGCAGCTCGTCCGAGCCGGTGCCCAGCACGATCCGCGCGGGGTCGATCCCGTGCAGCGCGCCCAGCGCCGCGCGCAGATCGCTGCTGCCGGGATCGGGATAAAGGCTGGGAACCTGCGCAGCGGCCCGCGCGGCCAGGGCCGCGGCACTGGTGCCGAGCGGGTTCTCGTTGGCCGAAAGCTTGACCAGCGGCCGCCCGTCCGCACCGCTCGCCTTGCCGGGGACATAGGCGTGGATGGCATTGATCCAGGGCTTGGGTGCAGGGGCGTTGGTCATGATGGCGAGGCCCTTAGCAGGCTTGCGGGCAATTGACAGCCCGCGCGCGCTCCCCCAATCCCGCGCCCATGGCAGACGCCGAAGCCCTTCTGGCCCAAAGTCACGTGCTTGAACTGGCCCAGCCGCTTGCCCTCGATGGCGGGCAGGCGCTGACCGGCGTGCGCGTGGCCTATGAGACTTACGGCAGGCTCAATGTTGACAAGTCCAACGCGGTCATCATCTTCCACGCCCTGACCGGCGACCAGTGCGTCGCCAGCCCGCATCCGATCACCGGCAAGCCTGGCTGGTGGGTGCGAATGGTCGGCCCCGGCAAGCCGATCGACACCGAACGGTTCTTCATCATCTGCGCCAATGTGCTGGGCGGCTGCTATGGCACGACCGGGCCGGCCAGCCTTGGCCCGGATGGCGAGCCTTATGCCATGCGCTTCCCGGTGATCACCATCCGCGACATGGTCCGCGCCCAGGTCGGCATTCTCGATGCGCTGGGGATCGAGCAGCTCCATGCCGTGGTCGGTGGGTCAATGGGTGGAATGCAGGCGCTGTCCTTTGCCGCCAATTGGTCCGAGCGGACCCGCGCCGCACTGGTGATCGCCAGCACTGCGCGGCACACGGCGCAGAACATCGCCTTTCACGAGGTCGGCCGGCAGGCAATCATGGCCGATCCGAAGTGGAAGAACGGCGATTACTATGGTGGCGGCAAGGGCCCGGACAAGGGCCTCGCTGTCGCCCGCATGGCCGCGCACATCACGTACCTCTCGGAAGAGGGGATGCATGAGAAGTTCGGCCGCAAGCTGCAGGACCGCACGGAAAAGACCTTTGGCTTCGATGCCGATTTTCAGGTCGAAAGCTATCTGCGCCACCAAGGGCTGAGCTTCACCGACCGGTTCGATGCCAACAGCTACCTCTACATCACCCGAGCGATGGACTATTTCGACCTGGCCGAGGAGCACGGCGGCCGGCTGGCCGATGCCTTCCGCGCCAGCAAGGCGCGGTTCTGCCTGGTCAGCTTCGATACCGACTGGCTCTATCCCACGGCGGAAAGCCTGACGATCGCCCATGCCCTCAACGCCGCCGGCTCGCCGGTCAGCTTTGTCGAGCTGTCGGCCCCCTTCGGGCATGACAGCTTCCTGCTCGATGTTCCCGCGCTTGACCGGGTTATTGCCGGGTTCCTGAAGCAATGACTGCGCTGCGCCCCGACCTGGCGGTTATCGCCGCCAATGTCGCGCCGGGCAGCCGGGTGCTCGATATCGGCTGCGGCGATGGCGCGCTGATGGCGGCGCTGCGCGATGGCAAGCAGGTTGATGCGCGCGGAATGGAGCTTGATCCGCACGACGTGGCCGAATGCGTCGCGAAGGGTCTGTCGGTGATGCAGGGCGATGCCGATAGCGACCTGATCGACTATCCCGACGCCGCCTTTGACTATGCGATCCTGTCCCAGACGCTGCAGACCACCAAGCGGCCGGACCAGGTGCTGGACGAACTGCTGCGCGTGGGGCGCAAGGCCTTTGTCAGCTTCCCCAACTTCGGCCACTGGCGGGTGCGGGCCAGCCTGATGTGGCACGGGCGCATGCCGGTGACGCGGTTGCTGCCAGTTGCCTGGTACGAAACGCCCAATATCCACCACGTGACGGTCAGCGATTTCCGCGATCTCGTGGAAGCCAAGCATCTGACCGTGGAGGGCGCCTGGTTCCTCTCCGGCGACAAGCGCATCAGCGACGCGGCCGCCAGCTGGCGCGCCGAACACGCGGTGTTCCTGCTCTCGCGCTAGCAGACCTGCAGCACGCTATCCTCGCGCGCCAGCGCCCAGAGGCTGAGCCCGGCGCCTTTGGCCCGCTCAACCGCCAGCGAAGTCGGCAGCGAAATGCAGACCAAGGTGGTGGCCCCGGCGCGCACGGCTTTTTCGACAATCTCGTAACTGCACCGCGCGGTCGAGAGGACGAACCCAGGCGCAAGCGCCTGGCCGGTGCGGGCCTTGGCGCCGATCAGCTTGTCGAGCGCGTTGTGGCGGCCAACATCCTCGCGCAGCGCAGTGATGCTGCCATCGGGCCGGCAATGGGCGGCGGCATGGGCCGCGCCTGTGGCTGCGCCGAGCGGCTGCTGCTCACGCAGGGCGGCCAGGGCGGCAAAGATCGCGGCGGGATCGATCGGATCGTGGGGGGGCACCGGAGGCAGGGGCCGGGACACTTCGGCCCGGTTCTCGATCCCGCACAGGCCGCAGCTCGATTCCGCGACGCGGCGGCGGACGCGATCTTCCAACTTGTCGATGCCAAGACCCGCCAATTGCGCGCGGACGATCCAGCCCAGTTCGACTTCGGCGATGGCCAGGTCGGAAATGTCGGTGGCTTGGGTGGCCAGCCCTTCGCTGAGGGCAAAGCCGATGGCGAAATCTTCCAGGTCCTGCGGGCTCGCCATCATCACCGCATAGGACAGGCCGTTGAATTCCAGCGCCACCGGGGCTTCCGGCACCCAGGCCCGCGTTACCGCGCGCCGGGTGCCGTCAGGCCTGACCTCGGTGGCCGAAGTCGTGGTTACATCCGGTGCAGCGCGCACAGCTTGTTGCCATCGGGATCGCGCAGGTAAGCCAGATACAGCTTCATCCCGCCATCGCGCACGCCCGGCGGATCTTCGATCGCCTTGCCGCCCGCAGCAACGCCGGCGGCGTGCCAGGCATCGCATTCAGCCGGAGAGTTCATGGCAAAGCCCACGGTCATGCCGTTGCCGGGAGTCGCAGCCTCGCCGTCGATCGGCTTGGTGACGAGGAACATCCCGCCGTTGTGCATGTAGATGATCCGGCCCTTCGGATCGACGATGCCGGGCTTGCCGCCCACTGACGCGAAGAGCGCGTCGTAAAATGCCTTCGAACGATCGATGTCGTTCGAGCCTACCATCATATGGCTATACATGGCCCTGGTTCCTCTCCTTGGGTTGCGGGAAGCAACCTGTTTAAGCGTGCGGTTAAGGACGTCAATCGTTTCGCGCGCCCAGTCGTGCCAGCGCGGCAAAGCGCACGGCATTGGCGAAAGCAGCAGCGCGGCGGGCGCGGCGTTCCTCGGCCTCGGCATCGCGGCCCCACAGCTCGGCCTGCCATTCCTCTTCCAGCTCGGCGGCGATCCACAGCGCCCCGGCGTCGGCATCCGGTTCCAGCGCGGCGAGGCCGATCACCAGCGAGGCGGCAAGCGAGGCGAGGGTATTGAGCG
>JAJTFU010000183.1 GCA_021299075.1 Novosphingobium sp.
GGCACCCAGGCGATCAAGGCGCTGAAGGAAGAGGGGTACCGGGTTGTCCTGGTCAACTCGAACCCGGCGACGATCATGACCGATCCGGAATTCGCCGACGCGACCTATATCGAGCCGATCACGCCCGAGATTGTCGCCCGGATCATCGAAAAGGAGCGGCCCGATGCCGTGCTGCCCACCATGGGCGGGCAGACCGCGCTGAACACCGCGCTGGCGCTGTTCAACGATGGCACGCTGGAGAAGTTCGGCGTCAAGATGATCGGCGCCGATGCCGATGCGATCGACAAGGCCGAGGACCGGATGCGGTTCCGTGAGGCGATGACCAAGATCGGGCTGGAATCGGCCCGTTCGGGCATTGCCCACAATGTCGAGGAAGCCTTTGCGGTGCTGGAGCGCACCGGCCTACCGGCGATCATCCGGCCCAGCTTTACCCTGGGCGGCACCGGCGGCGGCGTCGCCTATAACAAGGCCGAGTTCGAACATATCGTCCGCACTGGACTGGATGCCAGCCCGACCACTGAGGTCCTGATCGAGGAATCGCTGCTCGGCTGGAAAGAGTACGAGATGGAAGTCGTCCGTGACCGGAACGACAACTGCATCATCATCTGCTCGATCGAGAACGTAGATCCGATGGGCGTCCATACCGGGGATTCGATCACCGTCGCCCCGGCGCTGACGCTGACCGACAAGGAATACCAGATCATGCGCAACGCCAGCATCGCTGTGCTGCGCGAGATCGGGGTCGAAACCGGCGGATCGAACGTCCAGTTTGCGGTCAATCCCAAGGATGGCCGCCTGATCGTGATCGAGATGAACCCACGCGTCTCGCGCTCTTCGGCGCTGGCATCGAAGGCCACGGGTTTCCCGATTGCCCGCGTCGCCGCCAAGCTGGCGGTGGGCTATACGCTCGACGAGCTGACCAACGAGATTACCGGGGCCACCCCGGCGAGCTTTGAGCCCAGCATCGACTACGTCGTCACCAAGATCCCGCGCTTTGCCTTTGAAAAGTTCAAGGGCGCCGAGCCGCTGCTCTCCACCGCGATGAAATCGGTGGGCGAGGTCATGGCGATCGGCCGCAACTTCAAGGAATCGATGCAGAAGGCGCTGCGCGGCCTCGAAACCGGGCTCGACGGGTTCAACCGCATCATGTCCCTGGAAGGGGCCGGGCGCGATGCCATCGTCGCTGCACTGTCGCGCCAGACGCCGGACCGGCTGCTTATCGTCGGCCAGGCCTTCCGCGAGGGCCTTACGGTCGAGGAAGTCCAGGCGATCACGCACTACGATCCCTGGTTCCTGCGCCACATCCACGAGATCATCGCCGAAGAGACGGCGATCATGGAAAACGGCCTGCCCAACGATGCGGCTGGCCTGCGCCGGCTGAAGGCGATGGGCTTTTCCGACAAGCGGCTGGCCGTGCTGGCCGTGCGCGGGATCCACGTGGCCGGCGGGCTGGGCGAAACCTCGGCGCGCCGCTCCGGCCTGCTTCACGATGCCCTGCGCGCCATGGCCGGGGCGACCAGCGAGGAAGAAGTGCGCGAGCTGCGCCAGCGGCTGGGCGTGCACCCCGTGTTCAAGCGGATCGATTCTTGTGCGGCCGAGTTCGAGGCGGTCACGCCCTATATGTACTCAACCTATGAAGGCCCCAGCTTTGGCGCGCCCGAGTGCGAATCCGCCCCGTCGAACGCCAAAAAGGTTGTGATCCTGGGCGGCGGTCCGAACCGGATCGGGCAGGGGATCGAGTTCGACTATTGCTGCGTCCACGCCTGCTTCGCGCTGGAAGAGGCAGGCTATGAAACGATCATGGTCAACTGCAACCCGGAAACGGTTTCGACCGACTATGACACCTCTGACCGGCTCTATTTCGAGCCGCTGACCGGCGAGGACGTGCTGGAAATCCTGCGCGTCGAGATGAGCAAGGGCCAGCTGCTGGGCGTGATCGTCCAGTACGGCGGCCAGACCCCGCTCAAGCTGGCGCAGACGCTGGAAGACAACGGCGTGCCGATCCTGGGTACCTCGCCAGACGCGATTGACCTGGCCGAAGATCGCGAGCGGTTTGCCGCCCTGGTCAACAAGCTGGGCCTCAAGCAGCCGCTCAACGGCATTGCCCGCAGCCGGGACGAGGCCATCGCCGTCGCCAACCGCATCGGTTACCCGGTGCTGATGCGGCCCTCCTACGTGCTGGGCGGCCGGGCGATGGAAATCGTCGATTCCGAAGCCCAGCTCGATGACTACATCGCCACGGCGGTGCAGGTTTCAGGAGATTCACCGGTCCTGATCGACCAGTACCTTCGCGATGCGATCGAATGCGATGTCGATGCGCTGTGCGATGGCGATCAGGTCGTCGTTGCGGGCGTGATGCAGCATATCGAGGAAGCCGGGATCCACTCGGGCGACAGCGCCTGCACCCTGCCGCCCTACAGCCTGCCGGCCGAAATCGTCGCCGAAATGGAGCGTCAGGCCGATGCCCTGGCCATGGCGCTAGGCGTGCGCGGCCTGATGAACGTGCAGTTCGCGGTGAAGGACGGCACGGTCTACCTGATCGAGGTCAATCCGCGCGCCAGCCGCACCGTGCCCTTCGTCGCCAAGGCGATCGGCCAGCCGGTTGCCAAGATCGCGGCGCGCGTCATGGCCGGCGAAAAGCTCAAGGACTTTCCGCCGTTCAAGCGTGAGCTCGCTTACATGGCGGTCAAGGAAGCGGTCTTCCCGTTTGCGCGCTTCCCGGGGGTCGATCCGGTGCTCAGCCCGGAGATGAAGTCTACCGGTGAAGTGATGGGGATCGATACCAATTTTGCCACGGCCTTCGCCAAGGCCCAGCTGGGTGCGGGTATGGTCCTGCCGCAGGGGGGGGTAGTGTTCGTTTCGGTCAAGGATACCGACAAGCCGGTGATCCTGCCTGCGATCAAGCAGTTGATCGACCTTGGTTTCTCGATCATCGCCACGGGCGGGACCCAGGGCTACCTGACCGAGGCCGGCCTGCCGGTCGAAGCGGTCAACAAGGTGGCCGAAGGGCGGCCGCATATCGTTGACCGGATCATCGATGGCGATGTCGCGCTGATCTTCAACACTACCGAAGGCTGGCAGAGCCTGAAGGATTCGCAGTCGATCCGCGCTTCGGCGCTGTCGGGCAAGGTGCCGTACTTCACCACGGCCGCCGCTTCGGTGGCGGCGGCAGAGGCGATTGCGGCGATGCGGGGGGCGAAACTTGAAGTTTGCAGCCTGCAAGACTATTATGCTTGAGTAGATCGCGTTTCCCCCACATCGCGACGGCACTGCCTGCAAGCCCTATCGGCTGCGGGGCAGGGTTCTAGTCGCTAGACGGGGCGGTCAGAAGGAACGGACTGAATGGCAAGTGTCGAAAAGCTGCCGATGCTGGCGGAAGGCTATGAAAAGCTGATCGCCGAGTTGAAGGCGCTGCGCGAAGAACGTCCCAAGATCGTTGACGCGATCGAGGAGGCGCGCGCCCACGGTGACCTGTCCGAAAACGCCGAGTACCATGCCGCCAAGGAGCGCCAGGGGCAGGTCGAAATGTCGATCGCCGATCTGGAGGACAAGGTCAGCCGCGCGCAGATCATCGATCCGGCTACGCTGTCTGGCGACAAGATCATTTTTGGTGCGACCGTCACCCTGCTCGACGATGACGACAATCCGGTGAAATATCAGATCGTTGGCCCGTATGAGGCTGACGCCAAGATTGGCCGGATCAGCTACAACTCGCCGCTCGGCCGGGCCCTGATCGGTCGCCGGGTCGAGGACGAGATCGAAGTGACCGTACCGGCGGGCGACCGATCCTATCTGGTGCAGAAGATCGAATTCGTCTGAGCGCGCAAAGTGAGCTCCCGCGAAGGCGGGGGCCTCAGGCCCGATTGAGCTGTTCCGGCTCGAGCAGGCGGTGCAGGTGCACTACCACATACTTCATTTCGGCATCGTCGACCGTGCGCTGCGCCTTGTCGCGCCAGGCTTCTTCAGCCTCGGCATAGGTGCCGTAGACGCCGACCAGGTCGAGCGCGGCTAGATCGGTGAATTCAAGCGTTTGCGGATCGCTGACGCGACCGCCCATCACGAGGTGGAGTTTCTGGCTGCTCATCGCAAATATCCCGGGGGAGGGTGGATGGCGCGCCTTTAGCGTCCCTTGCGTTTCGCGCAAGGGGGCGGCAGCTTATTTCCGGACCCGGGCCGCCAGCTTGATCGCTTCGCGGGCGATGGTCGCCCCGGTGTTGCGCGCTGTGGTGCGGACCTGCCGGGATCCTTCCTTGGCCAGGGTCAGGCCTTCACGTCCAGCGTCGCTTGCGCGCTCGCCAGCCTGCTTGCTTAGCGCCAGGCCGATTTCGCCCGCGGCAATCGCCAGGCTGAGTGCGCGCTTGCCAAATTTGCCGCCAGCCTTTTTCGGTGCCAGGGCGCCAGCCAGCAGGCCAAGGCCAAGTCCGGCGGCCACCGCCAGCCAGGGGTATTCGGCCACCAGCGAGCGATAATCCTCGGGCGGGTAGGCATCCTTGGATGGCAAGGCCGGGCGCGTGCTGCTGCTGCGGTCAAGCCGGTCTTGCGAGGCGGCAATCTTCGCGGCGATCCGTTCCTGGCGGGGTTCGAGACTGCTCATTGCGCCTGCTCCTCTGTCGTGTCGGCAAAGTCGTCATTGGCCGGTTCGGGCTGAACGGGAGCTTGCCCGATCCGCTTCGTCGCGATGAATTCCAGCAAGGGCGCGCGAAAAGCCCAGACGATCAGTGCAGCGATGGTAGCGGCAACCAGGCCTTTGTTATCCTTGGCCACGGCGACCGCTTCGTCGGCCATCGCCAGGGCGTCGCCTTTGGCCTTGTCGATGATCCGGCCCTTGATGCTGCGCGCGGAAAGGTCAGCCTTGACCTGCCCGAGCCGGCCTTCAAACAGCGCCCAGGCCGCCTTGCGGTTGGCGCGGTCGGTCTCAAAGCCGCTCATGGCTCTTCGCTCAGCCGCTGGGTCATCGCCTGCCAGCGTCGGGCCGCGACCCAGCCGCTCAAGGCCGCCGTGCCGAGTAGCCCCAGCACCACGGCCAGTGTTGCGCCCAGACCGCCGATCAGCGGAGCCAGGATCAGCAGCAGGCCCATGACGAGCGCCATTAGCGCAAAGAATACCAGGCTGAGCGCCAGGGCGATCCACCCGGCCATCGACTTGGCCGTCCGACCGGCCAGGGCGGCGCGGGACTTCTGGTAGGCCAGTTCTGCCTCCAGCAAGGTCCGGCCATCGTCGACCAGGGCGCGCACATCATCGACGAGCGAACGCTCGGCCGCGTCAACGGCTTCTTCCTTTACCAGCGGAGGATCGGGCTGTTCCATTGCCGGCTTCCGGCGAGCGCTGCCGGATCAGGCCTTGGGCGTACCCTTGAACAGCCGGGCGATCAGGAAGCCGAACGCCGCCGCGATGCCAACGGCCAGGCCGGGGCTCTTGCGGACGAATTCCTTGGCATCGTCACCCAGTTCGTTGAGGTCCTTGGAATCGAGCTTGGCGGCCGATTCCTGCATGGTCCGGGCGGCGGTACGGGCGTAATCGCCGTAGCGGGTGCCAAGCTTTTCATCGATCGTGGTGGCGTTCTCGCCCACCAGCTTGCCCAGCGTCGAGATGGCGTCGCTGGCCTTGGCCTTGCCTTCGACGGCGAGGTCGGTCGCGCGGCCCTTGGCCTGACCGGCGATGTCCTTGGCTTCTTCGACCCAGTCCGCGCTCTTGGTGGACAGCTGGTCGCGGTAACCCTCGGCCTTGGCCTTGGCTTCGGCGGTCAGCGCAGTAGCGCCAGCCTTGGCTTCCTCGATCGCCTTGGTGAACTTCGCCTTGGCTTCGCCAGTCCCGGCCGAGGCAGCCTTGGCTGCGGGCTTCTTGGCAGCCGGCTTGGCGGCAGTGGTCTTCTTCGGAGCGGCGGGGGTCTTGGCCATGATATTTGCCCTTTCTGCGCCGCAAGCTGCGGCAATGAATGCGAATGTGGTGACGTTACGGCACCGCTACAACCCCGACTATGCTGCAATGCACCTTGCCTGCCAAGGCTCCGCTGCTAAGGAGCGCCCAACCGAGGCATACGAAGGGTAAACCAGCCATGACCGCGATCATCGACAACCACGCCCGCGAGATTCTCGACAGCCGAGGCAATCCGACGGTTGAGGTCGATGTGTTGCTCGATGATGGCTCGTTCGGCCGCGCCGCCGTGCCCTCGGGCGCCTCGACCGGTGCGCATGAAGCGGTCGAACTGCGTGATGGCGACAAGGGGCGCTACCTCGGCAAGGGCGTGCTCCATGCCGTTCGCGCCGTGAACACCGAAATCAGCGATGCGCTGCTGGGCCGCGACGCTGAGGACCAGCGCGATATCGACGCGGTGATGATCGATCTCGACGGTACGGAGAACAAGGGTCGGATCGGCGCCAATGCAATCCTCGGTACTTCGCTGGCCGTCGCCAAGGCTGCTGCCAATGCGCGCGGCCTGCCGCTCTATGCCTATGTCGGCGGCGTTTCGGCCCATGTCCTGCCGGTGCCGATGATGAACATCATCAACGGCGGCGAACATGCCGACAACCCGATCGACTTCCAGGAATTCATGATCATGCCGGTCGGCGCGCCGACTCTGGCCGAGGCGGTCCGCTGGGGCGCTGAAGTGTTCCACACCCTCAAGAAGGGGCTCCACGAAAAGGGCCTGGCGACCGCGGTGGGCGACGAGGGCGGCTTTGCCCCGAACCTGTCCAGCACCCGCGCTGCGCTCGACTTCATCATGGCCTCGGTCGAGAAGGCCGGGTTCAAGGCCGGGACTGACATCAAACTGGCGCTGGACTGCGCCGCGACCGAGTTCTTCAAGAACGGCAAGTACGAGATCAGCGGCGAAGGCCTCTCGCTCAGCCCGGTCGAAATGGCCGATTACCTGGCCGCGCTTTGCGCCGATTACCCGATCGTCTCGATCGAAGACGGCATGAGCGAGGACGATTTCGAAGGCTGGAAGGCCGTGACCGACAAGATCGGTCACCAGGTCCAGCTGGTGGGCGATGACCTGTTCGTGACCAACCCCAAACGTCTGACCATGGGCATCGGCAAGGGCCTGGCCAATTCGCTGCTGGTCAAGGTCAACCAGATCGGCTCGCTGTCCGAAACGCTCGACGCTGTCAGCATCGCCCAGCGCAATGGCTATACCGCCGTCATGTCGCACCGCTCGGGCGAGACCGAGGACGCCACCATTGCCGACCTGGCGGTCGCCACCAACTGCGGCCAGATCAAGACCGGCTCGCTCGCCCGTTCGGACCGGCTCGCCAAGTACAACCAGCTCATCCGCATCGAGGAAGAGCTGGGCGATGCCGCGCGCTACGCTGGTGCGGCTGCATTCGGACGGCTTGCCTAGGCTCTCTGGCCTAAGCCCATTGCCAGCCCCTCTCCGGTCGTTTAACCGTTCGCTTAAACGACCGGAGGAGAGGGCCGGGTGACAGCGATACCGTCGCACCCAGATTCGATTACGCCTGCCTGGCTGACCGAGCGCCTGCGCGCTGCGGGGCTGCTTGAGCGCGCTTCCGTCAGCGCCATTCGCTGGGAGCCGATTGGCACTGGCCAGGTCGGTGACAGTGTGCGTTTCCATATCAGCTATGACCGTCCGGACTCCGGACCGGCGACCTTGGCGGGCAAGTTCCCGGCTGCCGATCCCACCAGTCGCGGCACGGCGGCAATGTTCGGGCTCTATGCCAAGGAAGTGGGCTTCTACCGCGAGCTTCAGCAGCACCTGGGGGTGCGCGTGCCGCGGACGATTGCGGCCGAGATTGCCCCCGATGGGGTCGATTTCGTCCTGTTGTTCGAGGATCTGGGACCGGCGCGGGGCGGCAACCAAATCGCCGGGTGCACGGCGGAAGATGCCCGGGTCGGCGTGATCCAGGCTGCAGCCCTCCATGCGCCTAGCTGGGGTCATGCGGAAATCCTGGCGACCGAATGGCTGCAACCCAAGCCCGAGGTCATCACCCAGATCGGCGCGCTCTATCCCAACGCCCAGGCGATCTTCCGCGAACGCTATGCCGACAGCCTGGAACCAGAGTTCATGGCGCTCTGCGAGGAACTGGCGGAGGTGAACGCCGAGCGGATGAGCCGGCAGGACCCGCCGCAGTGCCTGATCCACGGCGATTTCCGGCTCGACAACATGCTGTTCGACATCAAGGGCGGGGCCGAAGAAATCGCTGTGCTCGACTGGCAGACCGTGGCGGCCGGCAATCCCATGACCGATATC
>JAJTFU010000184.1 GCA_021299075.1 Novosphingobium sp.
GCACGCACGGCTGGGCTTCACTCTTGCAGGCCGCCTGTCCGGGATCGGGCGCAAACAGGGCCGCTGGCTCGATACGCTCTACATGCAGCGCGCGCTGGGCCAGGGCAGCCAAGAACCGCCCGCTTTCGAACCCAGTTGACGGCGATCAATTACGGACTTGGCAAGCGGCTTCATTAGGCGTTTAATCGCACGATTAAGAGCGAAGGGAGAGTCGTGATGAATGCAATCGCCTCATCGGCAACTGCGGGCTCAACCCATGTTGACGTCTTGATCGTTGGCGCAGGGCTAGGCGGGATCGGCTCGGCGGTTCACCTGACCAAGCAATGTCCAGAAAAGACCTATGCAATCTTGGAGATGAAGGACACGTTTGGCGGCACTTGGGTTACGCACCAATATCCTGGAATCCGCTCAGACTCCGACCTCTATACCTACGGCTACAGCTTCAAGCCGTGGGTTGGCCCGCCGATCGCCAGTGGCCAGGCGATCATTGATTATCTGGGCGAGGTGATCGACGAATACGGGCTGGCTTCGCATTTGCGCTATGGCCACCGCATTACCCGCGCCGAATGGTCGAGCGAAGCCGGACAATGGTCCGTCAGCGCGATCCGAGCCGACGGTACCAGCGCCGATTTCACCTGCACCTTTCTCTGGATGTGCCAAGGCTACTACGATCACGAAAACCCATACATGCCGGAATGGCCCGGCATGGGAGATTTTGCTGGACTGCTGGTTCATGCACAGTCCTGGGATCCGGCGACCGACTATTCCGGCAAACGGGTTGTGGTAATCGGTTCCGGTGCTTCTGCCGCCACAATCGTGCCTGCCATGGCCGAGCGAGCGGCGCGGGTCACCATGCTGCAACGATCCCCAACCTATTTTTTGGCGGCGCCCAACGCGAACGAACTGGCTGATCGACTGCGCCTGATCGGGGTCGATGAACCGACCATCCACCGAATCGTCCGCCAGTCAGTCAACTATGACCACAAGGAGATCACTCGCCGCTGCCGCGAAGAGCCCGATGCGGTGATCGCAGAACTGAAGGAAGCAATCCGGGCATATGCCGGGCCCGACATAGTCATCGCCGCCACTGGTTTCCGGCTGAAGGTGATGGGCGGTATCGCTTTCTCGGTCGATGGACAGCCAGTGAACTTTGCCGATACGATCAGCTGGCGCGGAATGATGTTCTCTGGTGTGCCGAACCTGGCCTGGATGATGGTCTATTTCCGCAACGCCGCAACATTGCGGGTCGAGCTGATCGGCGAATTCGTTTGCCGCCTGCTGAAACATATGGAGGTGCGGGGTGCGAAGCGGGCAGAGGTCCGCGTGCCTGATGAACTCGCCGATCTGCCGCGCTTGCCATGGATCGAACCCGACAACTTCAATCCCAATTATTTGCTGCGCGATCTCGAAAAGTTGCCTGGTCGGCTTGACCGTCCCGAATGGCAAGACAGCCAGGACTATGAGCGCGATCGGGTGGAATGGCCGCAGATTGATCTGGACGGTTCCGAATTCGTCTACGATGGGGTTCGAGCCAAAGATCGGGTCACCGAAGCCGCCTAGCCCCAGCCGCCGCGACTGGCCCGCCGGACCATCGCCTCGATGAAGGCCCGGGTGCCGGCGGAGGTGGCGCGGGCCGGATCAAACACCAGGTTGACCGGAATAGGCTCGACCGGCTCTGGCCGCAGCACTTCGACCAGGCGGCCCGCCGCCAGGGCATCGGCCACCTGGTAGGACAGGAAGTTGGCGAGGCCCACGCCCGCCTCGGCCGCCGCGATCGCGCCATCGACCGAATTGATCCGCAAGCGCCGCCGGGGTCCCGTTCGGGACGACACCCCGACGATCCGCCATTCCCGTCCGCCGCGCGGTCCGGTCGAGGCGATCAGCTCGTGGCTGCCAAGATCCTCCCCCCGCGCCGGCACACCCTGGCGGGCAAGATAGGCCGGGCTGCCCACGATCACCTCACGCACCGCCCCGATCCGCCGGGCCCGAAGCGCCGAATCTTCGAGGGCACCAATGCGTACAGCCACATCAATCCCCTCTTCGATCAGGCGGACATTGCGATCGATCAGCATCAGCCGCACGTCGAGACCGGGGTGCAGTGAAAGGAGTTCGCTGACCACCGGGACAACGTGGCGCTGCCCGAAGGCAACCGGCGCGGTGATCGCGAGTTCGCCCTGCGGCTCCACCAGCATGCCGGCGGCGCTGCGCTCGCTTTCTGCCAGATCATCAAGCAGCCGCTCGATCCGCGGGAGCAAACCAGCTCCTTCGGCCGTAAGCGCGACAGCCCGAGTGCTGCGCTGGAACAGCCGGATGCCCAGGTGCTCCTCCAGCCCGGCGATCCCGCGGGTTATCGCCTGTGGGGCCAGACCAAGCCGGCGGGCCGCGCCGCTGAACGATCCGCTGCGCGCCACTTGTACGAACATGTCATAGGCAGCGAGGCGATCCATATTATTCCCCATATCGGAATAATCTTGTTCCAGCAAAGCTTATTATCGCACAGTGCGTGACGAGCTATCTCCCTCCTCGCACGGCCCAGTCCGCTTGCCCCCGACCAAAGGGCCGTGCAACCCGCTCAAGGAGGCAGCCAATGGCCCGCAACTATGTCCACACCCTGTTCAGCGACGCCGCCCGGGCACTCCAAGCCGAGGACGGCTCGCGCGAGGCCTATGCGCGAATGGAGGAAGGTGCCGATGGCATCCCTGACCAGCTGACCGCGAAGGAAGCTGAATTCATCGCCGCGCGCGACAGCTTTTACCTGGGCACCGTCACCCCCGATGGCTGGCCCTATGTCCAGCATCGCGGCGGACCGGCGGGCTTCCTGAAGGTGCTGCCGGGCAACCGGCTAGGCTTTGCCGACTATCGCGGCAATCGCCAGCACGTAACCACGGCCAACCTAGACGCCGACCCGCGCCTGTCGCTGTTCCTGATCGACTATCCCAACCGCCGGCGGCTCAAGCTGCTCGGCCATGGCCGGGTTGTCCGGGCGGATGAAGACCCGGCCCTGCTCGCTGCGCTGATGCCCGAGGGGTACCGCGCATTGGGCGAGCGGGCCACTGTCATCGACGTGGTCGGGTTTGACTGGAACTGCCCCCAGCACATCACCCCGCGCTTTACCGAGGCCGAGATTGCCGACGTGATCCAGCCGCTCGCCCACCAGATCACCCAGCTGCGCGCCGAGGCCGACGCCCTGCACGCCCAACTTGCCCGAAAGAATCCAGGAGAATGAACGATGACCGAAGCCCTGACGACTGGTGTCCACCATGTTGGCCTAGCCCTTCCCGATATCGAAGCGGCCAAGGACTTCTTCTGTGAAGCGCTCGGCTATCGCCTGGTCGGCGGCGTGCCGTCCTACCCGGCCCACTTCGTGAGCGACGGTACGATACTGCTGACGCTGTGGCAGGTAGAAGATCCGGCCAAGGCAATCGGCTTTGATCGCCGTCGCAATATCGGACTGTATCACCTAGCACTAGGCGTGGCCGATGAAGCCCATCTCGGCATGGTCCATGCCCGGATCCGCGACTGGCCTGGGGTCGAGATCGAATTCGGCCCCGGCCCGATGCGCGAAGGCTCGGCCGTGCAGCACCTGATCGCCGCGATCCCCGGCGGGGTCCGCGTCGAATTCGCCATGCCGTTTGTATGAGGCCCCTCATGGAAGATCGCCCACCGCTCCCGCCCTTCTCCCGCGACACGGCAATTGCCAAGGTCCGCGCCGCCGAAGATGCCTGGAACAGCCGCGATCCCGCGCGGGTCGCGCTGGCCTATACGCTCGACAGCCGCTGGCGGAACCGCGCCGATTTTCTGGTCGGCCGCGCGGCGATCAAGGACTTTTTGACCCGCAAGTGGCAGCGCGAGCATGACTATCGGTTGATCAAGGAGCTGTGGGCCTTCACCGAGAACCGCATCGCCGTGCGCTTTGCCTATGAATGGCACGACGAGACTGACCAATGGTGGCGCAGTTACGGCAACGAGAACTGGGAATTTGCTGCCAGCGGCCACATGGCGCGGCGCATTGCCAGCATCAACGATCTGCCGATCCGTGAAAGCGAGCGGCTGTTCCACTGGCCGCAGGGACCGCGTCCGGCTGACCATCCCGGCCTGTCCGACCTCTCGCTTTAGAGCAATTGCCAGCGCGCGAACTTTCCGCCAGAAAGTTGCAATGAGCAACGCAATAATCTGGTGGGGCGGTGAGCGGCCACCCCTGCAACCGATGACCGCGCTGGGCGACAACGCCATGCCCGGCCATCTTGGCATCGAATTTGTCGACTGCGGCGATGACTGGATCCGGGCGCGGATGCCGGTCGATGAGCGCACGCAACAGCCGTTCAAGCGGCTCCATGGCGGGGCCTCGGTCGCGCTGGCGGAGACGATCGGGTCGGTCGCAGCCAGCTATTGCGTTGACCGCGAAAAGTTTGTCGCGGTCGGCATGGAGATCAACGCCAACCACATCCGCCCGGCCTATTCGGGCTGGGTCTATGCCACGGCCCGGCCCGAGGCCCTGGGCCGCACGACCCAGGTCTGGACAATCCGGATCGAGGACGAGGCGGACAAGCTGATCTGCATCTCACGCTTCACCGTCGCGGTGATTTCGGTGGACCGCAAGTGAGCCAGTCGGTCGCCGTGATTGGGGCGGGCGACCATATCGGCGCGGCCATCGCCCGCCGCTTTGCCGCCGAGGGCTTCCTGGTCCACGCCGGCCGCCGCAATGGTGAGAAGCTGGCACCTTTGCTGGGCGGCAATATCACCGGCCGCAGCTTGGATGCGCGTGAGAGCGAGGACGTCACGGCCTTTGTCGCCGAAGCAGAGGCCCGTGCACCGCTGGACCTGGTGGTCTTCAACGTCGGCGCCAACGTCAATTTCCCCCTGACCGAAACGACCGACCGCGTTTTCCGCAAGGTTTGGGAAATGGCCTGCTATGCCGGGTTCGTCTCGGTCCGCGAAGCGGCCAAGCTGATGCTACCGCGCGGGAGCGGCAAGATCTTCGTCACCGGCGCCACGGCCGGCCTGCGGGGTAAGCCGGGCTATGCCGCCTTTGCCGCGGCCAAAGCCGGGCTGCGCGCCATGGCGCAATCAGCGGCGCGCGAGCTGTGGCCACAAGGGATTCACGTCGCTCACCTGGTGATCGATGCCGGGGTCGATACCGAATGGGTCCGCGCGCGGGTGACCGAACGGATCGGGGAAGAGGCTCTGGCCGCCCAGCCCGAGGCCTATTGGGCGCTCTACAACCAGCCAAAATCCGCCTGGACCTTCGAGCAGGAAATCCGGCCATACGGGGAGAAGTGGTGATGGCGCGCGAGATCGAGTTCCTGTTTGACTTCGGTGGCCCCAATTCCTGGTTCGTTCACCGCGCGATCCCGGCGATTGAGGCCCGGGGCAAGGTCAAGTTCCGCTATGTGCCGGTTCTCTTGGGCGGGATCTTCAAGGCCACCGGCAACAAGCCGCCGCTGATGACCTATGGCCATGTCGCCAACAAGGTCGCCTATGACCGGCTGGAGATGCAGCGCTTCATGACGCAGCACGGCATCAGCGGGTTCCAGTTCAACCCACACTTCCCGGTCAACACCCTGCTGGCGATGCGCGGTGCGATTGCCGCCGAGCGCCTGGGCTGCGGGCCTGCCTACCGCGAAGCCATGTACACCGCGCTGTGGCAGGACGGGCAAAAGCTGGATGAACAGGACGTCTGGGCGCGGGTGCTGGACCAGGCCGGACTGGACGGGACCGCGTTTGGCGCACTGGTCGCCGATGAAGCGGTCAAGGCAGAGCTCGTTGCCAGCACCGAAAACGCAGTGGCACGGGGCGCCTTTGGCGTGCCGACCTTCTTCCTGAGTGACGAGATGTGGTTCGGCAAGGACCGGTTGCGCGACGTAGTGGAGGCGGCGGGCGGCTGACCCTTGCCAAGCGCTCCCGGCAGATGCATGGTGATTTAACCGACCGGTTAAACATCGGCGATGCCCGGAGAGCCTGACATGAGCGAATACCCCCTGCCCAACAATTCCACCGACCTGGCCGGCCGGGTCGCGCTGGTCACCGGAGCAAGCTCGGGCCTGGGTGAACGCTTCGCCCAGGTGCTGGCGAGCCAGGGAGCGGCCGTGGTGCTGGCCGCCCGGCGCAAGGACCGGCTGGAGGCGCTGGCCGACAAGATTCGTTCCTCAGGCGGTCAGGCCCTGGCTGTGCAGATGGACGCGACCGATGCGGATTCGATGATCGCCGCCGTCGCCGCAGCCGAGGCGGAATTCGGCACGGTCGACATCCTGGTCAACAATGCCGGCATCCCCGATGCCCAGCGTGCCCACAAGATGAGCCTGGAACTGATCGACCAAGTCCTCGGCGTCAACCTGCGCGGCCCGTGGATCCTGGCCTGCGAAGTGGCGCGGCACCTGATCGCTGCCAGAAAGCAGGGCCGCATCGTCAACATCAGCTCGACCGCTCACTTCCGCTACGATGGCAGCGGCGCGGCGCTCTATTCGGTGACCAAGACCGCAATTGTGCGGATGACCGAATGCCTCAGCGTCGAATGGGCGCCCTACAACATCAACGTCAACGCCATTGCACCGGGCATGTTCGTGTCGGAAATGACCGACGGTATGTTCGAGCGGATGGGCGGCAATCCGGCTCCGCACCTGGCGCGCGAGCGGGTGCCGGTGCCGGCCCAGCTCGATTCCACCCTGCTCTACCTGGTCTCCCCGCCGAGCGAATGCGTGACCGGGGCGATCATCCGGGTCGATGACGGGCAAAGCTCCGCCGTTCGCCTGCGCAAGTAAGGGAGTTCAGGCGATGCTGGTAACCGTCGAACGCGATGGCGCGATAGCCGTCGTCACGCTCAACCGCCCGGAAGCGATGAATGCCCTCTCCCGCGGTCTGCGCGCCAAGCTGGCTCAGGTCATGACCGAGCTTGATGCCGACGACCAGGTCCGTGCCGTGGTGCTGACCGGCGCTGGCACCCGCGCCTTCACCGCCGGCCTCGACCTTAAGGAACTCGGCGTCGAGGGGCTGGGCGCGGCCAATGCCAGCGAGGCTGTCGCCAACCCGGTAAAGGCGATCGAGCTGTGCCGCAAACCAGTGATCGGCGCGATCAACGGCGTGGCCATCACGGGCGGCTTCGAAGTGGCCCTGGCCTGCGACATCCTGATCGCCAGCGAGAACGCCCGCTTCGCCGATACCCATGCCCGGGTCGGGATCATGCCCGGCTGGGGCCTGTCGCAGAAGCTGTCGCGGATGATCGGGATCAGCCGCGCCAAGGAACTGTCGCTGACCGGCAACTTTCTCGACGCGCAGACCGCCTGCGCCTGGGGCCTGGTCAACCGGGTGGTCGCAGCGGATGAACTCCTCCCCGCCGCAAAGAAGCTTGCTGCCGACATTGCCAGCGCCGATCCGGCAATGGTCGCCGCTTACAAGAAGCTCATCGATGACGGCTATGCCCTGCCATTCGGCGAGGCGATGGC
>JAJTFU010000185.1 GCA_021299075.1 Novosphingobium sp.
TGCCATTGGTCGTCATGGTCAGCTCGTCCAGCCCGTCCCCAAGCTTGCGGCCGAGCGCCTGGACCAGTTCGATCATATCGCGCCGCACCAGCGGTTCACCGCCGGTCAGCCGCAGCTTGGTAATACCGCGGCCAATAAAGCCCAGTGCCAGCTTGTGCAGCTCTTCCAGGCTCAGCACTTCCTTGCGCGGCAGGAAGACCTGCCGTTCAGGCATGCAATAGGCGCAGCGCAGGTCGCAGCGGTCGGTGACCGAGAGGCGCAGGTACGAAATCCGCCGTTGGAACTGATCGACTAGGGTCATGAGCGCGATGCTATCACTGCCCCGGCACCTTCGTCATCTAGCGAAATCAACTGGCCGGTGAGGCCGGGCGCGCGGGCGAGATATTCGGCTGCTGCGACAACCGATACCGCGCTGCCGCCCACGACGGCATTGACGCGCAGCGGTGCCTTGGCCCGGGCCAGCATCTGCACGGCCGCCAGTCGCCAGCCGCGATGGGTGTGATCAGCGGCAGGGAAGACCAGCAGCAAGTCACTGGTTGCTGCACGCATTCCCGCGACGTGTTGGCTGTGAAATGCGGCCGCAGCCTCCAGCGGATCGTCCGGCAAGCCTGCGATCCGAACCAATTCCATCAGCGCCGCTCGCGCGTCAGAGTAATGCCGATCTTTTCACCCGCCTCGCTGATCGCCAGCTTGACGATCTTGACGGTGACCGCCTCGACCCGCTCGTCCTGGACAAACAGCGTATCGCAGACATGATCGGCCACGGCCTCGATCAGGGTGAAGTGCACCCCTTTGGGCAGCGCCTCGGATGCCGCGAACTTCAGGTCCATGTAGTTCTTGCTGGCGGACAGCGGGGTTTCGGGCGCGTAACGGTCCGCCACTTTCAGCTTCACCTGGATGGTGAAGCGCAGCGGTTGCGGGCGGCCGGTCTCCTCCGAATAGATGCCGGTCAGGACATCGTGCTCGAAATCGGCCACTTCCAGGATCAGGGCGTCTGCCATGGGCGCGCCGATGGCACGGCGGCGCGCCACTGTCCACCATCTGCGGCACTTCCGTCCGCCTTCGGGGGTTTACCCGGCGGAGAGCTGCCATGATAGAATACCTGCCCGGCATTCACCGGTTCGACATCTGGCCGCATTTCGTGGCCCTGGCCCTGGCCTATCTGCTGGCTCTGCCGATCGGCTGGAACCGCGAGAAGGAAGAGCGCAGCGCCGGCCTGCGCACCTTTCCGCTGGTCGCCGTTGCCACTTGCGGCTTCGTCCAGGCGACCGAGCTGCTGGTGGTAAATGCGCCGGAGGCCATGGCCCGGATCATTGAGGGGCTGATTACCGGCATGGGCTTCATCGGCGGCGGGGCAATCCTGCGCCGCGAGGATTCGGTCCACGGCACGGCCACGGCGGCTAGCCTGTGGGTGACGGGAGCGATCGGCGTCGCGGTTGGGCTAGGTAGCCTTGACGTCGCGATCATGCTTTCCGCGGCAACCATGCTGACCCTGGCGGTCATGCAGTCATTGAAGCAGGCTGCCGGACAGGATCCCGGCAAGGAATGACCCTCAGCGCGACCAGCGCGCGAAGATCGCGGTGGGGAGCAGGCGGCCGTCGTCGCCGACTTCGCGCACGGCCAGGTCGCCATGTTCGATCTTGCCCGGCAGTTCGGCGAAGACTTCGTCGAGCAGGCCGGCCAGGGCCAGGCTGCTCATCCGAACGGCATAGACCGTCAGGAACAGGAAACGGCTGTCGGCATCGAGCAGGCGGCGGCAATCGCCCACCAGCGGCGCGAGATGCTCTTCCAGCCGCCAGACCTCACCCTCAGGCCCGCGCCCGAACTTGGGCGGATCGAGGATGATCCCGTCATAGCGCTTGCCCCGGCGCACTTCGCGCGCGGCGAACTTGGCGGCATCATCGACGATCCAGCGGATCGGCCGCTCGGCCATGCCCGACAGCGCGGCATTCTCGCGCGCCTGGGCCACCGACTTCTTGCTGGCATCAACGTGAGTGACCGGACCGTACTGCGAGAGCGAAAGCGTACCGACGCCGGTATAGCCGAACAGGTTCATCGTCTGGGCATCGGTCCGCCCGGCCAGCTGCGCACCCATCCAGTCCCAGACCGGGGCCATGTCGGGAAAGAAACCGAGGTGGCGGAACGGGGTGCACTGGGCGGTAAACTTCACGGCGCTGCGCGCCAGCGGCCAGCCCTCGCGGGGGACCGGATTGGCATAGGACCAGCGCCCGCCGCCATCCTCGTCCGACGCGGGCACGAATTCGCCGTCCGAAGCCCAGCGCTCCAGCCGTGGCCGCCACAGCGCCTGCGGTTCCGGGCGAATGAAGCGATAGGGACCATAGCTTTCCAGCTTGCGGCCATGGCCGCTGTCGAGCAGGCCATAGTCAGGCCAGCCCGCACCGGTCATGACGACCGGCGTCTCAATGAGGTCAGCCACGCGGCACCGCGCGGGCGGCGACATATTCGGCAATCGCTGCATAGTCGCCCGACAGTTCGACCAGCCGTTCCTCGCGCTCGAACAGGTCACCGATTCGCGCCGGCAGCGCCGGACGGTGGCCGGTCGCGCGTTCGACCGCATCGCGGAACTTCGCCGGGTGGGCCGTCGCGAGCGTCACGACCGGTACGGCCGGATCGATCCCGGCCTGCTGCGCGGCATGGAGGCCGATCGCGGTATGCGGGTCGAGCAGTTCACCCGCCGCATCCCAGGCCCAGCGCAGCGCGCGGGCCATGTCATCGGCATCGGCGCGGGCGCTGGAGAACAGGGCGGCGGCACCTTCGCGCTGGGCGTTGGTCAGCTGCATCGCCTTGGTCGCCTCGAACCCGGCCATCTGCTCGGCCAATGCCTTGCCATCGCGGCCGCCCAGATCGAACAACAGGCGCTCAAAGTTGGACGAGACCTGGATGTCCATCGACGGCGCCGCCGTCGGTGTGACTGTCCCTTGCGAATAGTCGCCCGTGGTCAGCGCGCGGTGGAGAATGTCGTTGACGTTGGTGGCAACGATCAGCCGCTCCACTGGCAGGCCCATCTGCGCCGCGACGTAGCCGGCGAAGACATCGCCGAAGTTGCCGGTCGGGACCGAGAAGGCGACCTTGCGGTGCGGCGCACCGAGCTGGAGCGCAGCGGCAAAGTAATAGACCACCTGGGCCATCAACCGCGCCCAGTTGATCGAATTGACCGCGCCAATCGCAAAACGATCGGTCATCGCGGCATCGTTGAACATCCGCTTCACCATCGCCTGGGCATCATCGAAGGTGCCCTCGATCGCGATGTTGTGGACGTTGGGGGCCAGGACCGTAGTCATCTGCCGGCGCTGCACTTCGCTGACCCGGCCCTTGGGGTGGAGCATGAAAATCTCGACCCGGGCGCGGCCCGCCACGGCATCGATCGCTGCCGACCCGGTATCGCCCGAAGTCGCCCCGACAATGGTCAGCGGATCGCCGCCGCGGCTGAGGAATTCCTCAAACAGCAGGCCAAGCAGTTGCAGCGCCACGTCCTTGAAGGCCAAGGTCGGCCCATGGAACAGCTCAAGCAGCCAGTGCTGCTCATCAAGCTGCTTGAGCGGGGTCACGGCCTTGTGGGCGAAGCGACCATAGGCCTGGGTGGTCAGCTCGAGCAGCCGCTCCGGCGTCAGGCTGTCACCCACGAAGGGCTGCATCACCCGCGCAGCCAGCTCGGCATAGGGCAGGCCGGCCATGGCCGCGATCTCGTCCTCACTGAAGCGGGGCCATTCACGGGGCACATAGAGACCGCCGTCACTGGCCAGGCCAGCCAGCGTCGCTCCGGCGAAATCCAACGCAGGCGCGCTGCCACGGGTCGAAATGTAGTCCATCGAAGGGGGCCGTTAGCCCTCGTCGCCTCGCGCGGCAAGGCGCTTGCGCAAGGCAAGCCCATAGATCAGCAGCGCCACCCCGGCGAACAGGAACCACTGGATCGCATAGGACCAGTGGTTGTTGGGGATAGTCTTGGGATCGGGCAGCGCGCTGGCAGCGAGGCCAGCAAGCGGCGGATCGGCAATCAGGCGCACCGCATTGCCAGCGCCGGGAGCGATTACCCCGCGCACCGTGCCGCCGCTCCATTGGCGTTCAGCCAGGTCCTTGGCCCAACCCAGCACGACCTCGGCACGGGCCCCGCCTGGCAGCACGCAGGTGACGCTATGGGCCCAGCCGACCGTGCCCTTGCGGTCATAACCGGCAATCGGCCGGTCCCTGCCCTCTACCTGGCAATCGAAGGTGGTGCGGCGAAACAGCAGGGCTTCCTGTGCGGCAGGGTCAGCCGGCCAGGAAACCTCTGCACTCAAGGTCTGGGCCGCGGCATAGC
>JAJTFU010000186.1 GCA_021299075.1 Novosphingobium sp.
CGTGAGGGGCATGTGCCGTCGATGCGGATGCTGAAGGATATCATCGACCCGCATCCCGACCGCGCACCGAAGGGTGCCGGGGAAAAGAAGGGCAAGACGCCTGTTCTGGGTAAGAAGGAAGCGGCGGTTGCGGCGGCGAAGCTGCCGACAAAGGGCTGGGGCGACCTGCTGGATGGTGAAGGGACTGTCCAGTAATGGCCTTTAACTTTGCCTGTCCCGACTGGGCAGAGAAGCTGGCGCGGGGTGAGACGCCGATTGCCGATTTGCCGCTGGACATGGCGAAGGCCGAACGGGCCGTCGGTATCTTCAACAAGCTGCGGCTGCCGGATGTGATCGGGCAGCCGGAGCTGCGTGAGGCGGCCGGGGAATGGATGCGCGACATTGTGCGCGCCGCCTTCGGGTCGATGGCCACCAGTGCGGCGGGGCCGGAAGTGCGCCAGGTGGGCGAAATCTTCATCCTGGTGCCAAAGAAGAATTCGAAGACCACCAGTGCAGCGGCCATTGCGCTGACCTTTCTGCTGCTCAACAAGCGGCGCAATGCCGACATGCTGATCATCGGCCCGACGCAGAAGATCAGCGAAGTGGCCTTTGAACAGGCGCGCGGGATGATTGAAGCCGATCCTGACGGCTTTCTGCAGAAGCGTTTCCATGTGCAGGGTGGAAACATCAAGACGATCCGGGACAGGACAACCAATGCCCGCCTGATGGTGCGCACCTTTGGCATGGATGTTCTGACAGGGGTGAAGCCGATCTTTGCCCTGATCGACGAAATCCACATCCTGGGGTCGGTGCCCTATGCGGCGGATGTGATCCGGCAGATCCGGGGCGGGATGATGCCGTTTCCGGAATCGCTGCTGGTGATGATCACGACGCAGTCCGACCATCCGCCGGAAGGGGTGTTCAGGACCGAGCTGCACTATGCCCGTGGGGTGCGGGACGGGAAGATCACCGAGCGGGTCAAGACGCTGCCGGTGCTGTACGAATTTCCGGAAGCGATCCAGATCAGCAA
The DNA here is from genome assembly GCA_021299075.1 of Novosphingobium sp. Lineage (GTDB taxonomy): Bacteria > Pseudomonadota > Alphaproteobacteria > Sphingomonadales > Sphingomonadaceae > Novosphingobium. The sequence continues at coordinate 1,010 of JAJTFU010000186.1, forward strand.
GGACAAGTCCTGGCTGAACCCGGATCTGTGGCACATGGTGACGCCCAATCTGGACCGGTCGATTGCGCTCGATGCGCTGCTGGATGGCTATGCGCGGGCCAAGGAAGACGGCACCGGCGAAATCATTGCCTGGGCGACGCAGCATCTGAATGTGGAAGTCGGGCTGGCGCTGCATTCGAACCGCTGGATCGGAGCGGATTTCTGGCAGGGGGCGAAAGACCCACTGCCGGTGACGCTGGAGTCGATCCGGGAGCGGTGTGATGTGGCGGTGGTGGGGATTGACGGCGGCGGGGCAGATGACCTGCTGGGGCTGTGCGTGACCGGGCGGTGCCGCGAGACGATGGCCTGGCTGGCCTGGTTTCATGCCTGGGCGCATCCGACAGTGCTGGAACGGCGGAAAGAGATTGGGCCGGTGCTGCGCGATTTCGAAGCGGCGGGCGACCTGACGATCTGCGCCTGGCCGACGCAGGATTTCGAAGAACTGACGCAGATGATCGGCGCGCTGAACGATGACCGGCTGTTGCCGGCAGAGGCCGCAATCGGCCTGGACCCGGCCGGGGTGGCGGCGCTGGTGGATGAGTTGACGCTGGCGGGCATTGCCCCGGCACAGATGGTGGCCGTGGGGCAGGGATACCGGCTGTCATCGGCGATCTGGGGCATGGAACGCAAGCTGATGGATGGCACGTTCCGCCATGGCGGGCAGCCGATGATGGCCTGGGTGCTGGGCAATGCCCGTGCGGAACAGAAAGGGAATGCCGTGCTGATCACAAAAGAGACGGCAGGCAAGGCCAAGATCGACCCGCTGATGGCGGGGTTCAACGCTTTCGCGCTGATGGCACGGAATCCGCAGGCGGGGTGGGCGGCGTCTTACTTGGACACCGAAGAACTGCTGGTCCTGTGATGTTCGGTTTCCTGCGCAAGAACGCGGCAGTCACGCTGAACCAGCTGGCCGGAATGGCAGGCTGGGTGAGCTGGGGCACGTCTGCTGGCCTGCCGGTGAACGAGACGACGGCGCTGGACGTGCCTGCCGTGTTCTGCGCTGCCCGCGTCATTGCCGAGGGGCTGGGGCAGATGCCGATGCGCATTGTGCGCGACACGTTTGATGCCGGTACCGGGCTGGACCGGATGAAAATTGATCGCGAGCATTGGGCGCACCGGCTGCTGGCCGTCCGCCCGAACGAGTGGCAGACAAGTTTCGAGTTCCGCGAAGGCATGGTCTTCAACGCGGCCCTGGGTGTGGCGGCCATCGCGATCAAGAACATGATCGGCGGCGAGGTGCGCGAGTTGCTGCCAGTGCCGGTCGGGTCGTGGTCGGTTGAGCAACTGGCGGACTGGTCGCTGCGCTATCGCGTTGACTACAGCGACAAGACGCATGGCTATTTTTCGCGCGACGAGGTGTTCGTGCTGCGCGGACCGTCGATGGACGGGTTCAAGGCGCTTCCGGCAGTCAGGCTGGCGCGCGAGGCCATCGGGCTGTCGAAGGCGCTTGAGCGGCAGCAGGCAAAACTTGCCGGGAATGGCGGCAAGCCTTCGGGGGTGCTGTCGTATACGCAGCCGCTGAAGCCGGAAACGAAAGACAAGCTGCGCGAAAACTGGCAGGCGCGGTTCGGATCGAACGGGGAAGGCGGGATTGCCATCCTAGACGGGGACGCATCGTTCCATACGATGACGATGACCAGTGTCGACGCGCAGTACATCGAGACGCGGCGCATGCAGATCGAAGAGATTGCCCGGGTGTTCCGTGTGCAGCCGATCATGATGATGCAGTCCGACAAGGCGCAGACCTTTGCCAGCGCAGAGCAGATGTTCCGCAATCACGTGGTGCACACGCTTGGGCCCTGGATTGCCCGGTTCGAAGAGGCAGCAAACCGCGACATTCTGGCCAATGAAACCGGACTTCGCGTGGACCTGGACGAGCGCAACCTGCTGCGCGGCGATTTCAAGGATCAGGCCGAGTATTACGCCAAGGCCCTGGGTGCCGGCGGCACACCGGCATGGATGACGCAGAACGAGGTCAGGGCCGAAATTGGCCTGAACCCGGTAGAGGACGACAGTGCGAACCGGCTTTCCGCCGGCGCGATGAACCCCGGCCCCGCGCCGGAAGGGGCGCAGAATGGAGTTTAAGCACCTTTCCATCGAGTGGAAAGCCGACGATCAGGGCCAGATCGAGGGCTATGGGTCGGTCTTCGACACGGTTGATTTTGGCGGTGACATCATCGCGCCGGGCGCGTTCAAGCAGTCGCTGAACAGCGGACGGCGCGTGAAAATGCTGTTTCAGCACGATGCATCTTCGGTTGTCGGCGTCTGGAACACCATGGAAGAGGACGCCAAGGGGCTGCGCGTGGCGGGCCGGATGCTGACGACCGTGCGCGCGGGTGCCGAGGCTTACGAACTGGTCAAGGCGGGTGCCATCGACGGGCTGTCGATTGGCTATCGCACGGTCAAGAGCATGGATCGCAACGGCAAGCGGGTGATCATGCAGGCGGACCTTTGGGAAGTGTCCCTGGTGACGTTCCCGATGAACGAAATGGCGCGGATCGACGCGGTGAAGGCTGCCGGTCTAAGCGAAAGAGAGTTGGAACGGATGCTCACGCGGGACGCTGGGCTTTCCCGTTCCGTAGCTCTTGCCCTGATGGGCGGGGGCTACAACGGCATCAAGGCCATGCGGGACGCTGGCGATGATGGCGCGGAAGAAGTCGCAAGCCTGCTGAGGCTTCGCACATCCCTGTAATCGCCATTAGAGGAGTTTTCCCATGGCATTTGACGATCTGAAGCCCCTCATCGAGGAGGGCAACAAGACCATTGCGGCCATTCGCGCCGAAGTGGAAGGCGTGAAGCAGGCCGATGTTCTGACCGAGCAGAAGATCGCCCGCATGGAAGCCGACCTGGCGGCAACGCTGAAGGCGAAGCAGGACGCCGATCTGGCGCTGAAGGCGCTGGAAAACCGCCTGGCCGAGATCGAGACGAAGGGCAACCGCCCCGGATCGACTGCGGCAACGCAGAAAGCCGCTGAAGAGCACAAGGCGGCCTTCATCGACTTCATGCGCAAGGGCAGCAACGGCGGGGCTATGGACCGGCTGTACGACCTGCAGCAGAAGGCCGCCGACGTGCGGACGACGGTCGGTGCGTCGGGCGGTTTTGCGCTGCCCAAGGAAATCGCAGATCAGGTCTACAAGATGATCCTTGACGTGTCGCCGATCCGGTCGATTGCGCGTGTCGTGACCACCGGGACGACCGACTACCACCAGGTCGTCAATCGCGGCGGTCTGGCAGCGGAATGGGTGGGCGAAGTCAGCG
>JAJTFU010000187.1 GCA_021299075.1 Novosphingobium sp.
CCCGGCTCGGCACGCCCAGGGCAACGATCCGGCGCGTGGCTTCCAGTCCGTCGATCCCGGGGCCCAGGCGGACATCCATCAGCACCACGTCGGGTTGTAGCCGGGCGACCAGGTCAACCGCTTCCTCGCCGCTGGTCGCCTCGCCAACCACTTCCAGGCCATCGTCGGACAGGACTGCCTTCAGCCCCTCGCGCGCGAGTTGGTGGTCATCGACGATCAGGATCCGCACGGCCATGATCAGGCCACCTTGGGGAAGGTGGCGAGCACGGTAACGCCGCCGCCAGGGCGCGACTGCCAATCGAGCGTTCCGCCTATCGAAGCCATCCGTTCCCGCATCACGTCGATCCCGAAATGCGGAGCGGCCGCGTCCGCAACTGTCCGCCGACCGCTGCCCTGGTCGGCAATGCGCAGGAACGGGGCCGCCTCGTTCGCACGGGCGGAAAGCTCCAGGCTGACCGCGCAGGGGCCGCCAGCATGCTTGCGGACATTGGCCAGGGCCTCCTGAGCGACGCGGTAGAGCGCGGTTTCAACGTGCGTGGGCCAGCGCGCCACGTCGCTGGCGATACTGACCTGAACGGTGAAGCCCTCGGCCTCCAGCGGCTCGGCCAGGGCGCGCAAGGCTGCTTCTAGGCCAAGATCGTCGAGCACGGTCGGCCGCAGCCCGCGGATCACACCGCGCAGTTCGCCCACCAGGTTGCGGGCAATCGCAGCCAGCTTGGCGCGGTCGGTGGCGCTCCCGGCTCCCTCGAGCAGGCGGGCCAATGCGGTCGCGGTCTGGGCCACGCCATCATGCAGCTCATGGCTGACCCGGCGGCGTTCCTCCTCCTGGGCCGAGAACAGCCGGCCAACGACGAATTCCAGGCGCGTTTCACGCTCTTGCAGTTCGCGCTGGCGCTCGATCCGGTCGATCGTCGCCCCGATCATCTCAAGCTGCAGACGCACGGCCTCTCGGTCTTCGGCATCGGCGACATCGTCGAGCCGGGTCAGGCCTTCGATGACCAGCGAGCCGACAATGCCCCCATCGCTGCCCGGTCCGGGGATCGGCAGGCCCGGGGTATCGGCGCCCTGAACCGTGCCGCCGCGCCGACCCAGGAAATAGCCGAGCCGGTCGGCACAGCCTTGCAGGATCGGTTCGAGCGTTGCGGCCTCGGCCAGGGTGAGTTGACGGCCATTGGTGGAGAGCAGGCGCAGCCGCGCGGCCCGCGCCTCGGCCGCGCGATAAAGCTCGCGCAGTTCGGCGACAGTTTCGACCTCGGGGGCCAGGGCCGGGTTCCCGCTTTGCATTGGCTCTCTCTAAGCCTTGGCAGGAAATAAGCATAGGCCATCCGGCCTAGGCCGCGCGGCCCGCCATGCGGCCAATTTCAGTCAGTTATGCCGAGCCCTAGTTACAGCGGGACGATTGGCGCCGCGGACAACATCCGCCGCCAGACGATCAGATACCGTTTTTCGCTTAGCAGGAGTACCCGATGAAGAGCTTCAAGATCCGTAGCATGGCCGTGGCCGCGCTGCTGCCGCTGGCGGCGATCGCCACCCCGGCCGTTGCCCACGATCATGGCACCGCCAAGGCCGCCGCGATCTACGCCCCGATCACCCAGGCCGAAGTCGAAGCCGCGCATACCGCTTGGTGCGGTGCGCTGGTGGCGATCGCGACGGAAAACGACACCAAGGGTCAGCCGGCTGCCAAGGAACTTGCCAAGAAGGTGCTCGACAGCGCCTATGGCTATTCCATGGGTCCGGTGCTGTTCAAGCCGACCCTGACCGTGGCTCCCCAGACCTTCCGCACCACCTATGACGGCGCGCTCGCCTACTTCGTCGGCGGCGACAAGGCCTATCCGAACGACACCGGCTTTGCCCTGAAGGGCTGGCGCAAGTGCGAAACCAGCAACAACACCATCCTGATCACCGGCAATTCGGCGCTGTCGATGGGTAACGTCTCCATGTGGGATACCAAGGGCAACATGACCAGGGTCGACAAGACCTGGGGCTATGTTCGCGGCGCCGATGGCGGCCTGAAGATCGTTCTGCATCACTCTTCGCTGCCGTACTCGGCCAAGTAAGCGAAGGGTCGCGGGCAGGCGGCTGCTGTCCCCCCATCCCGGCAGCCGCCTGTTTCGCACCAAAGGCCCGACCCGGCACCAGACCCGGCGGGCATCATCTCCCGTCCCTCCCAACTGCGAGATATCCCACATGACCAAGCGCATTTGCGCCGCCCTGGCGGCTGCCAGCACCCTTGCCCTGTCCGCCCCGGCCGGCGTCCTGCCCAATGGCGAAATCACCGATGTTCTCGTAAATCGGGTTGGCGCGCCCGCCACCAGCGACAGCCAGGCGAGCGATTCCGTGGTACCGACCCTGGCGGTCGAATACTTCTTCTCGAAGAACTTCTCGGTCGAGACGATCTGCTGCGTGACGCCGCACGACGTGACCGGCAAGGGCGGTCTGGCCGGTGCCTCGCTCGTTAACGACGCGATCATCCTGCCCGCCACGGTAACGCTGAAGTACCACTTCGACCTGGGTGGGGTTAAGCCCTACATCGGCGCCGGTCCGGCCCACTTCTTCATCTTCAGCGAAGGTGTTGGCGCCAGTGCTGCTGCGCTCGGTGCGACCCGCGTGAACCTGTCGAACGAGTTCGGTCTGGCGCTGCAGGCCGGTCTTGACGTGCCGCTCAACGACAAGGGCCTGGGCTTCAGCCTTGATGCCAAGCGCTACTTCGTCGGCACCACTGCCAGCTTCTTTGCCGGCAACACCCTGGCGCTGCAGACCAAGCACAAGCTAGATCCGTGGGTCGTCAGCGGCGGTCTGAGCTACCGCTTCTAAGTTTACCAGATGGGGAATGAGCCAGATGTAACGTACTGCCTTTGCCGCTGTCGGCGCCCTTGCGGCCCTGGCCCTGCCCACCGCAGCGCGGGCGGCGGATGAGGATACGAACATCTGGCTCGCCCAGACTGCCTAGGTAAACCTGGGCAAAGACATAGTGCTGTGGCTTGAGCCGCAGGAACGCTTCACCAACGATGCCTCGCGTCTGGTTCAGTTCCTGGTCCGGCCTGCGGTCGACTAAAAGCTCGACAAGACCACCACGGTTTACCCCGGCTATGCCTCTCGGCCAGAAGTTCACCCTCGAACTCGGCTATCTCGACCAGTACGTTGTCCGCAACGGGCCGGATCGCATCGATCACACCGCCAACCTGACGCTCAGCGCCAACGTTTGAGCAGGCCGGTGGGCCTGAGCTGACCGGTCAGCAAATCGGCTTTGCAATTGCCCGGCGATTGTCGGAAACACATAGGCGTTCCGGCTGAATCCAAAGGTATGCCACTGCCCGATGACAACTAGCGCGCCCTTGCCGCCGCCGATCGGCCTCTCGATCGGTGTGACCGGCCACCGGATCGGCAATGCGGCCTTCAGCGCCAATCGCGAGCGGATTGAGCGGGTTCTGGCCGAAATCCTTGACCGTGTTGCCGCCGCAGCCGCCCCGGCAGCGGCCTCGATCCGGCTCCATTGCCTGCTGGCCGATGGGGTCGACCAGATCGCTGCGCGCCATGCCTTGGACCACGGCTGGGACCTGGTCGCGCCGCTGCCATTCGGGCGCAATCTCAACATCGCGATCAATGCAATGCCTGGCACTGTCGCCGATGCGCAGGCATTGGCGTCAGGGCAGCCGGCTGCCGACCCGGCGACCGAGGCCCGCGCTGCCGCGATCCGCGACCTGGCCGGATCGGCCCGGCTGTTCGAACTGGCCGAGCGCGATGCTCTGCTGAGCCGCCTGTTCATCGCCAAGCTGTCCGCCCCAACCGATATCGACACGGCCCAGGCCTTCGCCGCGCGCTGCTCGGCGCGGGTCGCCCTGGCGGGACGGGTTCTGATCGAACAGTCCGACCTGGTGATCGGGGTCTGGGACGGGGTCAGCCGCGCTTTCCTGGGAGGGACTGGCCACACCATTTCCGAAGCGCTGGAGCATGGTGCGCCAGTCATCTGGGTCAATGCCAACAATCCTGAAGCCTGGCAGATCCTGCGCGCGCCTGAGGCGCTGGCGGCCACCACCCAGCCCGATCACGACCGCCGCGATGCCGCCCTGGTCGAATTGGTGACCGCCGCCTTGCAGCCGGAAGGCGAGGACCGCACGCCCGGCCTGGCCGCAGAACGCTGGCGGCCGCACAGCAATTCGATTGCCACCGCCTATCGCCGAATCGAGGCGCTGTTCTCGGGCGAGGGTCGCCGGCTGCGCTCGCTGCGGCAGGACTATGAAACGCCAGAGGCGATTGCCACCGGCAGCGGGGCCGGGCTGCTAGCCCTGGCGCGCGAATTGCCCGGCGCTGACCTGCAGATGCCCCCGGCGATCGAGCAGCAGGTCCTGCGCCGCTTTGCCTGGACTGACGGGATCTCGGCCTGGCTGCGGCATTCTTTACGAGCCGCTCGGACTGTCGGACCGCAAATGGCTTTTTGCCGGCACCGAATTGCTGCTGCTTTCGTCGATCCTGCTGATCACCTGGATTGGCAGCCGCCTGCGCTGGCATGGCCGCTGGTTTGAATCGCGCCGGGTCGCAGAATATCTGCGCCACGCCCCGATCCTGCTGCTGCTGGGCGTTGCCCGGGCACCGGGGCGCTGGCCCAAGGGCGCCGATGTCGCCTGGCCGGAATTCCACGCCCGCCGTGCGCTGCGCGCGGTCGGCCTGCCCCGGGTGGCGCTGAGCCCGGCTTACCTGCGTCACGCGCTCTCGGACCTGCTCGATCGCCATGTCATCAGCCAGCGCGATTATCATTGGGCCAAGGCCCGCCGCCTGACTGCGGTACATCACAATCTCGATAGCTTCTCGACCCGGCTGTTCCAGTTCGCGGTTGCTTCGGTTGCGATCTACCTGGTGGTCAAGGCTGGCTCGGTCCTGGGCCTGGTGCCGCATGGCTGGCCGGTGGCGCTTTCGAAGCCCGGCACCTTCCTGGGCGTTGCCCTGCCGACCTTTGGCGCGGCGATCGCCGGGATTCGCTATTTCGGCGATTTCGAGCGTTTTGCCGCCATCTCGGAAGTCACCGCCGCCAAGCTGGACGGCCTGCATTCGCGCATCGTCCTGCTGCTCACCGCGTCGGATGACCACATTGACTATGCCCGCGTCTCCGAACTGGCCCATGCCGTCGACGATGTGGTGGTGAGCGAGATCGAGAACTGGCAGGCCGTATTCGGCGGCAAGCACATCGCCGTACCGGTCTGACCGGCCCGCCAGAGCGCGCCGCGCGCTCCTGCATACGTTTTCCCGCCCCTCGACGGGTTGCCGTGCCCGAAAGCGGTCACTACGCCAGCCTCGCCGTAGCGGATTGAATCCGGTACCCTGCGGTGCGCTGGACGCAATATCGTAACCGGAGGGAGGCGCAGAACCATGAACCGCGGATCGGATAGCCTGCTGCTGTTCGGCGCGACCGGGGATCTGGCGCAGCGCATGCTGCTCCCCTCGCTCTGCGCGCTCCATGCTGACAAGCTGGTGGCCGAGGATCTGCGGATCATCGGCACGGCGCGTCAGGACATGGACGATGCCGGCTATCGCAACTTTGCCCGGGCCGCGCTGGAGAAGTTCCTGCCGGCCGAGCGCCGCGGCGGGATGGGCACCTTCCTCAACCGCCTGCATTACCAGCCGCTCGATGCGACCGACCAGGCTGGTTATGCCACCCTGGCGCAAAAGGTCGGCCCGGTGGATGAAGGGCTGGCGATCTTCCTTTCGACCGCGCCGGCGCTGTTCGAACCAACCATTGCCGGCCTCGCCGCCTCGGGCCTGGCCAGCGAGAAGGCGCGGATCGGGCTGGAAAAGCCGCTCGGCACAGATCTCGAAACCAGCCGCCAGATCAACGATGCCGTCGCCAGCGCCTTCCGCGAAGAGCAGATCTTCCGGATCGACCATTACCTGGGCAAGGAAACGGTTCAGAACCTGCTGGCGCTGCGGTTTGCCAATATCCTGTTCGAGCCGCTGTGGAACGCGGCGCATATCGACCATGTCCAGATCACCGTGGCCGAGACTGTGGGCCTTGAGGGCCGCGTTGGCTTTTATGACGGGGCCGGCGCGCTGCGCGACATGGTGCAGAACCACATGCTCCAGCTGCTCGCGCTGGTGGCGATGGAGCCGCCGAGCAGCTTTGATGCCACCGCGGTGCGCGACGAGAAGGTCAAGGTGCTGCGCTCGCTCCGGCTGGTCGGGCCGGACGAGACCGTCACCGGCCAGTACCGCGCCGGGGCAATCCAGGGCCAGGCTGTGCCCGGCTATGACGAGGAACTGGGCCGCGATTCAGGCACCGAGACTTTCGTCGCGATCAAGGCCCATCTCGACAACTGGCGCTGGAAGGGCGTGCCCTTCTATCTCCGCACCGGCAAGCGCCTGCCCAACCGGCGGACCGAGATCGTCGTCCAGTTCCGCCGCGTGCCGCACTCGATCTTTGCCGGGAAGGGCGCGCGCAGCGAGCCCAACCGCCTGGTGATCGGGATCCAGCCGGAAGAAAACATCACGCTTTCGCTGATGGCCAAGGTGCCGGGGCTGGACCGTGAGGGGCTGCGCCTGCGCGAAGTGCCGCTCGACATCCGGATGCAGGATGCTTTCGCCGGCCCGACCAAGCGGATCGCCTATGAGCGCCTGCTGCTCGATCTGATCGAGGGTGACCAGACCCTGTTCGTCCGCCGTGACGAGGTGGAAGCGCAGTGGGACTGGATCGACGCTATTCGTGCCTCGTGGGCGGAACATGGCGTTGCGCCCAAACCTTACACCGCCGGGACCTGGGGACCCTCGGCTGCAATTGCGCTGACCGAGCGCGACGGAGTTCACTGGCATGAGTAACTTGCACCCCGCGATCGAGCGCGTGACCGCGCGGATCACCGAAAAATCGGCCGACAGCCGCCGACGTTATCTTGACCTGATGGACCGCGAGGCGGAGCGATTCCCCAATCGCAATGCGCTGTCCTGTTCGAACCTGGCGCACGGCTTTGCCGCGGCGCTGGAGGACAAGACCGCGATCAAGAGCGGACGCGGGGCGAACCTGGCGATCGTTACCGCCTATAACGACATGCTCTCGGCCCATCAGCCCTATGGCCGCTATCCCGAGGCGATGAAGCTCTATGCCCGCGAGGTCGGCGCGACCGCGCAGGTGGCGGGTGGCGTCCCGGCGATGTGCGATGGCGTGACCCAGGGCCAGGACGGCATGGAGCTGTCGCTGTTCAGCCGCGACGTGATCGCGCTCAGCACGGCCGTCGCGATGAGCCATGCGATGTTCGATGGCATGGCGATCCTGGGGATCTGCGACAAGATCGTGCCCGGCCAGGTGATTGGCGCGCTGCGCTTTGGCTATCTGCCGGCGATCTTTGTGCCCGGCGGGCCGATGCCGTCGGGCCTGGCCAACAAGGAAAAGCAGAAGGTCCGCCAGCTCTATGCCGAGGGCAAGGCGACCCGCGCCGACCTGCTCGAAAGCGAAAGCGCCAGCTATCACTCGCCCGGCACATGCACCTTCTATGGCACGGCCAATTCCAACCAGATGATGATGGAGCTGATGGGGCTCCATGTCCCCGGCGCGGCCTTTGTTCCGCCCAATACCCCGCTTCGCTCCGCGCTGACCCGCAAGGCCGTGCACCGCCTGGCTGAAATCGGCCGTGAAGGTGGAGACTATCGCCCGATGGCGCGGGTGGTGGATGAAAAGGCCATCGTCAATGCCTGCGTCGGCCTGCTGGCGACTGGCGGCTCGACCAACCACGCGATCCACTTGCCAGCCATGGCCCGCGCTGCCGGGGTTCTGCTCGATTGGCAGGACCTGGACGAGCTTTCCGCCGCCGTACCGCTGATCGCGCGGGTCTATCCCAATGGCGCGGCCGACGTGAACCACTTCCACGCCGCCGGCGGGATGGGCTTTGTCGTGCGCGAATTGCTGGGCGCCGGACTGATCCATGGCGATATCCTGACAGTCGCCGAGGGCGGGATGGGCGCCTATGCCGATGAGCCGGTGCTTGACGGCGATGCCCTGACCTGGCGTCCGACGCCTGCCGCCAGCGGGGACGAGACCATCCTCGCGCCGGTCGCCGCGCCCTTCCAGCCGGACGGTGGCATGCGCCTCGTCACCGGCAACCTCGGGCGCGGAACTTTCAAGACCTCTGCCGTCGATCCCGGGCGCTACACGATCGAAGCACAGTGCCGTGTCTTCGATAGCCAGGAAGCCGTCCAGGCGGCGTTCAAGGCGGGCGAGCTTGACCGCGACGTGATCGTGGTGGTCCGCTTCCAGGGCCCGCGCGCCAATGGCATGCCCGAACTGCACAAGCTGACCCCGCCGCTGGGCGTGCTGCAGGACAAGGGCTTCCGGGTGGCCCTTGTCACCGATGGCCGGATGAGCGGCGCTTCGGGCAAGGTCCCGGCGGCGATCCACGTGACGCCGGAGGCGTTGGGCGGCGGCCCGCTGGCGCTGGTTCAGGATGGCGACGTGATCCGCCTGTGTGGCCATGACGGCACCCTTGAAGTGCTGGCCGATCTCTCCACCCGCCAGCCCGCGACCGCGCCGGTCGAAGCCATGGGCATGGGCCGTGAACTGTTCGGCATGTTCCGCCGCTTTGCCGATGGGGCCGAGCTGGGCGGTTCGGCGATGCTGGCCGAGGGCGGGCTCTGATGCA
>JAJTFU010000188.1 GCA_021299075.1 Novosphingobium sp.
ACCCAGGGCCTGCTCGATGCGCTGACGATCCGCCGCGCGAAGGGCGATTTCGGCAAGCTGACGGTGACGATCTGCGGCGATATCCTGCACAGCCGGGTCGCCCGCTCGAACATCCACTGCCTGACCACGCTGGGTGCGGATGTCCGCGTCTGCGCGCCCCCGGCGCTGATGCCGGCCGGGATCGAGGCGATGAAGGTTACCCCGTTCCATGATTTCGATGCCGCGCTGGACGGGGCCGACGTGGTCATGATGCTGCGGCTGCAGCAGGAACGGATGAGCGGCCAGTTCATCCCCTCTCCCCGCGAATACCGCCACCTCTATGGCCTGACGCTGGAACGGCTGGCCAAGGCCAAGCCCGACGCACTGGTCATGCACCCCGGCCCGATGAACCGCGGGATCGAGATTGACAGCACCGTGGCCGATTTGGCTGGCCGCTCGGCCATCACGACCCAGGTCGAAATGGGCGTGGCGATTCGCATGGCCTGTCTGGACGTGCTGACCCGGCGAAGCCGCGGCGTGGAGGGTTGGGCATGAGCACTCCCGCACCTGTCACCCTGATCAATGGCCGCCTCGTCCTGCCCAGCGGCGAACCGCAGGCCGGAGCGCTGCGCTGCGCCGAAGGCCGGATCGCCGCGCTGGGCGACTTTACGCCGCACGACGGCGACACCGTGATCGACGCCAAGGGCAAGCTCATTGCGCCGGGCCTGGTCGACCTGGGCGTCTTCGCGATCGACAAGCCGGCCTTCCATTTCGGCGGGATTACCCGCGCTGCGCTGATGCCCGACCAGGGCGTAGTGCTCGACAAGCCGTCCGCCGTCCGCTTCGCCGCACAGTCGGGCAAGCCGGACCTCTGGGTTCACCCGCTGGCCGCTGCGACCAAGGACCTGGCCGGCAGCGAACTCGCCGAGCTGGCGCTGATGCGCGATGCCGGGGCCCGCGCGGTCAGCACCGGTCGGCGCTGGATCGGCGATAGCGGGGCGATGCACCGCCTGCTGTCCTATTGCGCCATGCTGGGCCTGGTCGTGGTGACCCATGCCGAGGATGCTGGCCTGGCTGGCGCTGCCGTGGCCACGGCAGGCGAGATGGCGACGCGGCTGGGCCTACCCTCTGCGCCGGCCGAGGCGGAAGCCCTGGCCGTTGCCCGCGAGATCGCGCTGGCCGAACTGACCGGCGCGCGGCTGCACTTCCGGCAGGTCACGACTGCCGCCGCCCTGGGCCTGGTTCGCGCTGCCAAGGCGCGCGGCGTGGCGGTGACTGCTGGGGTAACCCCGGCCCATGCGCTGCTGTCTGACGTGGCCGTGGGCGATTTCCGCACCTTCACGCGCCTTTCGCCGCCGCTGCGGTCAGAGGCGGACCGGCAGGCCGTGCTGGCCGCCTTGGCCGACGGGACGATCGACGTGATCGCATCGGGCCACGACCCACGCGGGCCCGAGGACAAGCGCCTGCCCTTTGCCGATGCCGAACCAGGCATGGCCGGGGCGGAAACGCTGCTGCCGCTAACGCTGGGCTTGGTGCGCGACGGCGTAATCGACACGGCCCGCGCCTTTGCCCTGCTGGCGAGCAATCCGGCGGCTTTGCTAGGTGTGAATGCCGGCACGCTGACGGTCGGCGCTGAGGCCGATCTTGCCGTGATCGATCCCGACAAGCCGTGGATCGTCGATTCGGACAAGATGGCAGCGGCAGCCGGCAATACCCCGTTCGACAAGCAAGGCGTTCAAGGGCGCGCGCTGGTGCTGCTGAAAGGCGGCGCGGTTATCGACCAATAGCGAAAAGGCCCCTCCCCACCGCAGTGGGAAGAGGCCTTTCGGTGACGTCGAAGAGTGGGCCTTAGCGCTTGCGGGCCAGGGCCGAAGCAACCGCCGGAGCAGCCTTTGGCGCCATGACCGGAGCCTTGGCGCGGGCCATCTGCGTCGCGGCTGGAGCCTTGGTGCCGGGGACACCGGTGCGGGCGGCATAGGCAAAGCAGGCCATGCCGCGCGACTTGACGGTGCCACACAAGCCCCAGGCGCCCTGGCTGCCGTTGATACCGGCGGCGGCCACGCGGAAGTAGGTCTTCCCGCGCACCTGGGCCTGGGTGATGGTCATGCGGAAGCCGCGCAGTTCGGGGTTCTTGGCAGTGTAGATGCCCCAGGCGCGGCGTGCGCCCTGCTCCGTGAAGAAGCTGCCAAGCTGCACCATGTGGGTACCCGGTGCATTGCTCGGCACCGGCGCGGCATAGGCAATGCGGCGCGGCGCAGTCCGGGCCGAAACGACGGCCAGGCCACGTGGGACGCGATACTGGCCGACCGGCACGGCCTGGACCACCGGCTGCGAGATGAAGGCCATGCCCGAACCATCGACCACCGGGGTCGGAGCCGGGGCAGCGGCCGGTTCGGCAAAGGCGGCGGCAAACTTGCTTGGCGCCGGCGCCGGAGCCGGTTCGGCGGCGGGGGCGGTGACCGGAGTGTAACTGGCGAGTGCGGCCACCGGCTGCGCGGCAGCGACCGGCGGCAGTTCGGCAGCCGGGGCGGCCGCTGCAACCTGTTGCACTGGCGCGACCGCGGCGGTCTGGGCGGCCAGCTGCTCGGTCACCGGGCTGGTATTGAGCGCCAGGCGGCTGGGCTGGCCCGGATCGCTGCGCAGCGGCGCATTGAGCAGGCCGGCAACGCGGATCTGATAATCTTCGGGACGGGTCTTGGCGGCCCAGTCGCTGATGCGGGCATCGATTTCGCCAGCCGGAACATCCTGCATCATCATGATGCGGGCTTCGCGCCAGCGCCCGTCGAGCGCATAAGCATAGGCCAGGTTCTGGCGCAGCTTAGGCGTATTTTCACCATTACGCAGCGCATCGGCCAGCACCGCGCTGCCGCGGGTCGGTTCCCCGGCCAGCGCCAGGGCCAGGCCCAGATCCGAAACCGGAATGGCATCGCGCCAGTCATCGAGGATCGCCACGGCATCGCGGTTGCGGCCAGCGGCGGAATAGGACAGCGCCAGGCCCAGTGCGGTCATGGCGCTGTTGTCACCCAGCTTCATGGCATCGTCGAAAGTCGCCGAGGCCGACTGAAAGCGGCCGGCCTTGAGATAGGCATGGGCCAGAAGGGCGCGATAGGCCGGTTCGCGCGGGCTGGCGGCAACCATCGCCTCAGCCAGTTCGATCGCCTTGTCGACCTGCCCCTTGCTAAGCGCGGACTGCGCGGCAGCGGCGGTCTTGTTGGGCGCCTGCTTGGCGACGACATCCTCGCTGAAGCCGACCGAGGCAACGATGCCCAAGGCCAGGGCCCCGGTCATGCCGAGCGGTACGAGCTTGGTGCGGTTGATGCTGGCGAACATGGGAGTTCTCCCCTCTTTCACAATCAGTTGGGCCGGCGCGCGACCTGGGCGGCGAGATCGGCGATGTCGGGCAATTCATCGAGCAGCTTGTCGAGCGCTTCGGTCACCAGCTGCTGGGCACTGCGGTTACGCACCGCACAGGCCAGCCGCAGCTTGAGGTGGCGTTCGGCATCGACGCGCAGCGTAAAGGCGGCGCGGCGGCCATCGGCGAGGGCGGAGCGGCGCTCAGTGCTGACCCGGCGGGCCATTTCACTGCGCTGGCGGACCACTTCGGGCACCGGCGCATAGACCGGAGCGAGCGAATCGGGCGCGATCGAGACTACTTCGGCGCTGTGCTGCGGAGCGTCATCGGCATCGTGGCCCATGTCGTTCCAGCCCAGGTCATCGAGCTGGCGGGCCAGGGCATCGCCGCCGATCGGGCCAAGCTGCGGACGCATCGCCGGGCGCGCACCACCCTTGCGGGCCAGCAGCGTCGGCGAAAGCGAAGCGAAGGATTTGGGTTCGGACATGCCCCCAGGACCTCCGCGCTTACGAACCAGCCACGCGGCGGCCGAAACCGCCAGCCGGTCGGCCAGCGCCCGGCATCATCGATACGGCAGTCGGCGCGGCAAAGACGGTGCGGCGGAAGTTCTTTTCAAGGCGGTCGGAAATGTAGTTCCACAGCGCGACCACCTCCTGGGCGGAGCGGCCGTTGGGTTCGACTTCCATCACGGTGCGGCCATCGATCATCGAAGCGGCAAAGTCGGTCCGGTGGTGCAGGGTAACCGGAGCAACAGTGCCATGCTGCGACAGCGCGACAGCGGCCTCCGAAGTGATCTTGGCCTTGGGGGTAGCGGCGTTGACCACGAAGATCAGCGGCTTGCCGGCGCGTTCGCACAGATCGACCGTGGCACCGACGGCGCGCAGATCGTGCGGGCTGGGGCGAGTCGGGACGACGATCAGCTCGGCGACCGAGATCACCGACTGGATCGTCAT
>JAJTFU010000189.1 GCA_021299075.1 Novosphingobium sp.
AGATCAAGCGCGACGGGCTTGATTACGTTCACCTGGATATAAGCCACCAGCCGGCCGATTTCGTGAAGGGCCACTTCCCGACGATCTATGAAAAGCTGCTGGGCCTGGGCATCGACATGACCAAGCAGCCGATCCCGGTAGTGCCGGCGCAGCACTATACCTGCGGTGGAATCGTCATCGACCTTCATGGACGGACCGACCTGCCCGGGCTCTATGCTGCCGGCGAATGCACCGAGAGCGGCCTCCATGGCGCCAATCGCCTCGCCTCCAACAGCCTGCTCGAATGCTTCGTCTTCGGCGAGGCCGCGGCTGCCGATATCCTGGCGCGGTGGGAGGAATTCGACGCCCCGCCGCCAGTCCGCGCCTGGGACGAAAGCCGCGTCACCGACAGCGACGAGGAAGTGATCATCCAGCAGAACTGGACCGAGATCCGCCGCTTCATGTGGAACTATGTCGGGATCGTGCGCACCACCAAGCGGCTGGAACGCGCCGCCCACCGGATCAAGCTGCTGAATGAGGAGGTGGACGATTACTACGGCCACTTCCGCGTCTCGACCGACCTGATCGAGCTGCGCAACCTGCTGCAATGTGCCGAGCTGATCGTCCGCTCGGCGCTGGAGCGCAAGGAAAGCCGGGGGCTGCACTTCACGCTCGATTATCCGGAAATGCTGCCCCACGCCCGCGATACGGTGCTTGTGCCGTGACGAGCAGCGAAGGGCCGCTCCCGTGGGGAAGCGGCCCGCTGTGCCGGTCGGGGTGTCGGCACTGTCGCGAGACGATCAGGTCAGTCTAGCGGTCGCGCTGGCTTCCGCTCTTGTCGCTGCCCTTGTCGCCGCTCTGGCCGCCCTTCTGCGAGCTGCCCTGGCCTTCACGGGTGGTGCCACCCTGGCCACCGGCGTTCTGACCGCCACCCTGGCGCTGGCCGCCCTGCTTGTCGCCCTGGTTCTGGTTTGCCGTCGTTTAGTCCTTTCAGTCTCTCCCGCGGTTGCTGCGGGATGCACAGGTAACTTGGGGCAGGGGGCGCTGTTCCGGGTGTAACGCCCAATCGGGGCTGGCGCGGGACCAAAAATTTGGCACTATGGCGTACACAAATGGCGGAAAATCAACATTCCGCGCCACGGAACAGCAGGTTGAAGGGAGCACGATGCCACAAGTTGCAGCCAATGGAGTAACGCTGGAAGTTGAGCGGTACGGCGATCCGGCCAATCCGCCGCTGCTCCTGATCATGGGCCTTGGGGCGCAGCTGACGCTCTGGCCGATCGAGCTGGTCGAGGCGCTGGTGGCGCGCGGCTATCACGTGATCCGCTATGACAACCGCGACATTGGGCTATCGACCAAGTTCACCGACCACGGCGTGCCCAATGTCCGCAAGATCGTCCTGATGCGGCTGCTGGGCCTGCGCCCCAGGCTGCCCTACCGCCTGACCGACATGGCTGCCGATGCGGTCGGGCTGCTGGACGCGCTGGAGATCGATCGGGCCCATGTGGTCGGCGCCTCGATGGGCGGGATGATCGCGCAGCTGGTCGCGGCGACCTATCCGGAGCGGACGCTGTCGCTCACCTCGATCATGTCGACCACCGGCAACCGCCGCGTGCCGCCCGCCAAGCCCGAGGCGTTCAAGGCGCTGACCACCCCGCCGCCGGCCAATGCCACGCTCGACCAGATCGTGCCGCACGTGATCCGCATCGCCCGCGCAATCGGCAGCCCGGCCTATCCCGCGCCCGAGGACCGGCTGGTCGAGCGGATCACCCGGGATTTCAACCGCAGCTTCCATCCCACCGGCTCGGCCCGCCAGCTTGCCGCGATCATCGACGATGGCTGCCGCCGCAGCCGGCTCAAGCGGGTGACCGCGCCGAGCCTGGTGATCCACGGCGTCGACGATCCACTGGTCCGGGTCGAAGGCGGCCGCGATACTGCCGCGCACATCCCCGGCGCGCGGCTGCACGAGATGCCCGGCATGGGCCACGACCTGCCGTTCGAACTGGTCGATGAAGTGGCCGATGCCATTGCGGGGGTGGCGCGGTAGGGCTTCAGAACCCCCAGCCCAGCTGCCGCCCGATAAAGATCAGCAACATCGCCCCCAGGAGTGAGGAGAAGCAGCCGGCGCGGTTGAAGCCTTCGCGCAGGCCCTGGCCGCTGGACATCGAGGCGAGCACGCCCACTACCAGCGCGCCGCCCACGCCCAGCAGCACGGTCATCCAGAAGCCCATGTCGACCGCACCGGGATAGAAGAACCGCGCCAGCACGCCTACGAACAGGCCCGAGCATATGATCCCGATGATATTCAGCATGTGGCGGCTCCCTTCAGGTTCGGGCCGAGACTAGCCGATCGCTCCCCTCGCGCAAGCGGGGCGGCTGGCGCTGGCGGCTAGCGGCGCCCGGGTCTGCAGCCATGCCGGGTGTTCCACCTGATCGACGGGACCGCAAGTTCGCCAGTTGCTCTCGCCGGTATTCAGGCGAGTCGCGAACAGCTGAGGGGAAGAGAATGAGCCATTCGTGAAATATAGCGTAAGTCAGGATTTCAATATCCATCAAATTTGCGGGTTCAATCAAAATAAGCTTGGGCCACTGCGTAATTGTGCGGTACCTTTCTTGGCGGGGAACGAGTGGCCCGCAGAGCGCCCGTCAGCCCCCTTATCCTTTGCGCAACCATCCAAGGGTCGCCACGTCAACAGTGGCGCAAGGGCTATTGCCAACCCTCCAAGGGAGGAACGTTGCTATGAAGACTCTATATTTGGCGGCTTTTGCCGCCGGTGCTCTGCTGCCTTCTGTATCGCTCGCCCAGCCGCCTGAGCTTGAAACGGACAATGTTGTCCGGGCCCCGACCTATATTGGGGTCTGGAGCAATCAGGTCGCGCAGGATCTGTCCAAGGCGCTCCGGTTTCCTGCTGCACGAAACGGGCACGAGGATTCGGGCATCGTCGCCATCAACTTCACAGCAAATGATGATGGCACGGCAACCGACGTCAGCGTTGCGCGCAGTTCGGGCAGTGCGGTGCTGGATCGGGCGGCGCTGCGGGCGGTAAGCCACATGGGCCAGGTCGATCCGCTGCCCAGGGCCATGGGATCGAACGTGCCGGTCCGGGCCAATATCATCTTCGCTCAGGATCACGGGCAGCTGCGGCACTATACCGCGCAGTTGCAACGGGAAGAGTTGGCGAGCCGGGACCGCAATGGCGCGGATCAGCCCCGGATCGCTCTGACTGTCGGCCTAAGCCCCATCGGCTGAACCCTACGGCCGGGGACAGCCATGGAGCTGAGTCTCTGCGGCTAATCGATTCTGCGGACGGATAGCCGCTGAGGCACTCGATCTTGCGTGACGTTGGGCGGGCAACCGGCTGCGCCACGCAAGATCGTTGCCGGGCCTGATTCTATCCTTAGTCAAGGTGCGAGAGCCTCTCTCCCCGGACAAAAATTTTTTCACAACTTCACTTTGACTCTTGCGCGCCGCACCAGTGCCCGGTTTCCCGCGCGTCGCTGCAATGCGCAATGCGCTACCCGCCTGTGCAGAACCCCCGCGAAAGATGAACGCGCGATTTACCCTCTTGCGCGCGATTCGCGATCGGGCACTATAGGTTGTGGTCCAGCGCTTGGGGGGACCTCTAAACCTAGATTCAGCCACCAGCGCGCGAAACGCGCGAGCGGGGGCGGATTCGGCCGGTGAAAGAGCAATTCAAGCGCCGGAACGGACAGGGCTGGGGACACATCGGGGATAAGTTTTTCTCCATTTGTTCGCCTGCTCTGGTAGGATCGCAGCTTGTGCTGCCGATTCGAACGAATGTGGAACATTGCGATGACCGGAAAACGCCGGAAGTCGCGCGGGGCAAGCAACAGGACGACAAGGGGCAGCACGTGGAATTCAGGTCCGGGGACGAGCCGACGATGGCCGAGGTTGATACAATTGCAGCGGCGGATGCGCCGGTGAAGACGAAGAAGAAGGAGGCGGGCAGCGGCCCGGCGGTAAGCATGGCGGAAAAGGCTGATCTCGGTTCCGAAGCGCTGGTGGCCCAGGCCGCCGCCGAAGCCATGGTCAAGGCTGTGGCTGCTCCGAAGCATGAGGATTCCAAGTCGGTCCAGCCGCGCCGCTTCGCGATCGAGCTCGATCACGCCCGCGATGCCCTGCTGACCGATTTCGGCAAGGATACCCTGGATGACCGCTACCTGCTGCCGGGTGAGCGCTATCAGGACCTGTTCGCCCGCGTCGCCGATGCCTATGCCGATGACGAGGCGCACGCCCAGCGGCTTTATGACTACATCTCGAAGCTGTGGTTCATGCCGGCCACG
>JAJTFU010000190.1 GCA_021299075.1 Novosphingobium sp.
GGTTGCTTTTGTTTCCGACCGGCCTAGACCGACCCGCATGACCGCCGACAAGCTCGACCCAGACCTGCTCGAAAGCGCCGCTTCGGCGGTTGAGCCGGTCGTGGAGAGCGAGAGCCTCGACGCGGAAAACACGCTCAAGCCTGAATTTGTCCGCCGTGTCCGCGATAGCCTGGAAGCCGGCGAAAACGACGCGGTCTATAACCTGGTGGAGGGCCTGCACCCGGCCGACATCGCCGACCTGTTCGAGCTGCTCACGACAGACGAGCGGCCGCTGCTGGCCCGCGCCATCAGCGACCTGATGGGCAGCGAGGTCTATGCCGAGCTGAACGACTACGTCCGCGAAGTCATCGTCGAATCTCTGCCCGCCGAGGCCGTGGCCGATATCGCCGAACAGCTCGATACTGACGACGCGGTCGCCATGCTGGAAGACCTCGACGAGGAAGACCAGCAGGCCGTCCTCGCCGAGATGGAGCCCGAGGACCGCGCGGCGATCGAAACCGCGCTGTCCTATCCGGAAGAGTCCGCCGGCCGCCTGATGAGCCGCGATTTCGTGGCCGTCCCGGAACACATGACCGTGGGCGACCTGATCGATTTCCTGCGCGAATCCGGTGAGCTGGCGAACGAATTCTGGGAAGTGTTCATCGTCGATGCGCGCTTCCACCCGGTTGGCACCTGCGCGCTGAGCTGGATCCTGCGCACCCCGCGCGCGATCGCCCTGACCGACGTGATGCAGCGCGACCAGACCCTGATCCCGGTGACGATGGACCAGGAAGAAGTGGCCCTGCGCTTCCAGAAATACGCCCTGATCTCGGCCGCCGTGGTCGATGCCGACGGGCGGCTGGTGGGGCAGATCACGGTCGATGACGTGGTCCACATCATCCAGGAAGAAGCCGGCGAGGACGTGCTGCTGCTGTCCGGTGCGGGCGAAGGCGACATCAACGAGCCGATCCGCGATTCCTATATCAGCCGCGTCCGCTGGCTGATCGCCAACCTGGCGACAGCCCTGCTCAGCGCGACGATCATCAGCAGCTTTGGCGGGGCGATCGAAAAGCTGGTGGCGCTGGCGGCGCTATCGCCAATGGTCGCCTCGATCGGCGGCAATGCCGGAACGCAGACCATGGCCGTCGCGGTCCGCGCGCTCGCCACCAACCAGCTGACCCGCTCCAACACCGGCCGGATCATCTGGCGCGAGATGCGTGTCGCCCTGCTCAACGGGGTGACCGTGGCAACGCTGATCGGCGTCGCGACCGCACTGGTCTTCTCAAACCCGCTGCTCGGCGCCGTGATCGGCACGGCCGTGGTGGTCAACATCATCACCGCCGGCCTGGCCGGCGTGATCGTGCCGGTCACGCTCGACCGACTGGGCCAGGACCCGGCGGTGGCCAGTTCGGTCTTTGTCACCATGATCACCGATTCGATGGGCTTCTTCGCCTTCCTTGGCCTCGCGGTCGCCAGCGGACTGGTCGGTTGAGCCATGCCGCTGCACCTCACGAAGGTGGCCTACGGGGCCCAGTCGCTTGAGGAAATGCGCAGCTGGTTCGCGACCCGCGGCGCCGAGGCGCGGCTGACCACGCGGTACCTGCCCAAACGGCATGAGGAAATCGTCCCAGGTGGCTCGCTGTTCTGGATCTTCAAGCACCAACTGGTGATGCGCAGCCCGATCCTGCGGTTCGAAGAGGCCGAGGGCGGGCGGACGAATATCGTCATTTCGCCGCGCCTGATCGAGGTAATGCCCCAACCCAAGCGCGCGCATCAGGGCTGGCGCTATCTCGAAGACGCCGACGCCCCGCGCGACCTGGGCAGTGATGAGGAGGCAGGCGAAGTCCTGCCTGGCCACATCGCCGCCGATCTCGCCAGGCTGGGGCTGGTCTAGCCCTCACCCCGCAGGCGGGCGATATAGGCCCGCACGTCATACTCCTCATCGCCATCATAGCGCGGAGCATAGCGGGCATAGGCCGCCTCCAGCGCGTCGGTCCGTTCGGTCATCGGCACCACGTTGTAGGCGTGGCTGACCACGAAGCGTTCCCGCGCGGCGAGCTGTGGCAGGATGATCTCGGCATAGCGTTCAGCCGGCATGGCGTGATCGCGCCCGCCTTCGCTGGTCAGGCCAGAAAGCACCCAGCCGGGGATGATCGTGCCGGCATGGACATGCTCGGGCAGATCCTCGCGCAGGCTTTCGGTCAGGCCCAGGACCGCATGCTTCGAGGCGATATAGGCGGCCGCGCGGGGTACGGCGCAGAACAGGGCGTTCTCCGAGGCGACATTGTAGATCGCGGAGGGGTGATCCTGTGCCGCCATGCGCGGGGCAAAGGCGGCACAGCCATGCCAGACGCCCCAGAAGTTGACCTCGAACACCTTGCGCGCGGCGGCCATATCCGCCTTCCACAACCGGCCACCGCCGCCAGAGATTCCGGCATTGTTGACCAGCAGATCAACGCGGCCAAACCGCTGCCAGGCCAGCTCGGCCAGGGCTTCGACCTCGTCCAGATTGGCGACATCGCAGGCTACAATCCCGTCGCTGGCTTCGCGGTCAGCCAGCAGGACCTGCGCACCCGCCGCCTCCAGCGCCTTGCCGAGCGCGCCGCCGATCCCCCCGGCGCCGCCGGTGATCACCGCGACTTGGCCAGTGTAATCCGGCGTCATGCCGAGCGCGCCGCCAGCTCAGCCTCACCCGCGACCACGCGGCGCAGGGCATCGGCATAGGTTTCGGGCTCCTGCGCGCCCGGGATCATGAAGCGGCCATTGACCAGCATGGCCGGAACGCCGGTGACGTTCATGTCATAGGCCATGCGCTGTTCTTCCTGCGCCTGTTGGGCCAGCACGGCACTGCCAAGCGCGGCCTCAGCCCCGGCGCGGTCGATCCCTACGCTTTCCGCGATCTCGCTGAGCACGCCCGGGTCGGAGACATTGCGGCGCTGCTGGAAGTGGGCATCGAACAGCGCCAGCTTGAGCTCGGTCTGCTTTTCCGGCCCGTGCTGGGCCAGGGTCCAGAGCAGCAACTGGTGCGCCTTGGCCGTGTTCCACAACCGCGCCTGGGGTGCCTCGCCCTCGCCGGTGTAGTCGAAGGAATAGCCCGCACGCGCGCCGATTTCCCGCATCTGCCCGCGCGCCGCGGCCATCTGGTCAGGCGTGCGGCCATATTTGCGGGCGAGGTGGGCCTGCTGCTCCTCGCCCTCTTGCGGCATGTCAGGGTTAAGCTGGAAGGCATGCCAGCGCACTTCCGCCTCGATCTCACCCTCCAGCGTCGCCAGGCCCTTTTTGAGCTGCGAGTAACCGATGATGCACCAGGGGCACATCACATCGGACCAGATATCGATCGTGACTTTCGCAGGCTGGGTCATTTGTCGAGCCACCATGTCAGCAGGTTGTGGGCGATCGCGAAGGGTCGCGGGAAGATCAGGGTATCGGTGCCATCCGGACCGGCAGCGCGCGCCGCTTCCAGTTCCTCACGCGTAAACCAGCGCGCCTCCTCCAGCTCGGTGAAATCGACTGCCAGTTCGGGATCGTCGGTAAAGCCATGGCAGCCGATCATCAGCTGAGAGGGGAACGGCCAGGGTTGGCTGGCGACATAGGTCACATCGCGCACCCGCACGCCCGCTTCCTCAAAGCTCTCGCGCGCCACGGCTTCCTCGATCGTCTCGCCCGGTTCGACGAACCCGGCCAGCGCCGAATAGATCCGCGCCGGAAAGCGCGGCTGGCGGCCCATCAGCAGGTGGCCCTTGTGTTCGATCAGCATGATCGTGACCGGATCGGTGCGCGGGAAATGCTGGGCCTTGCAGCTCTCGCAATTGCGCTGCCAGCCGCCCTTGCTGACCTTGGTCGGCCCGCCGCAGCGCGCACAGAAGCGGTGCCGCGCGTGCCAGTCCACCAGGCTGCGGGCACCGCCATAGAGCGCGAGCTCACCCGGATCGAGCGCAGACATCGCCGCCCAGATCGACGGGTTGGCATAGGCCGGGCCGGTCGCGCCTTCATCGGGCACGGCGGCAAAGCAGGCCTTGCCGTCCATCAGCCCCAGGAACACCAGCTCCGCCTCCGGATCGGCATCGGCCAGCGTGCCCCATTCGAGCGCGCCGTCATCGGTATAGACCGGCGAGAGGCCATCGAGTTTGAGCAACCGGGCCCGCCAGTTCATCAGGGCGGCCAGCTCATCGGGATTGGCACGGATGTGGTCGGCCCGGTCGATCGGCGAGCCGGCGAAGGCGATCGGCGCCTTCATGCGCCGCGCATCCCGCCGATGTCGGCCAGCACCTTCTGCGGGAACTCGGCGTGGACCGGCCCGCGCCGTTGCCGGCGCCGTCGATAAAGGTGCCCTTGGTACTCACCCCGTCAGGCAGCAGGTTGCTGACGCCCAGCGCCACGGCCGCCGCGCCCATCACCCGCTTGCTGCCGACCAGGCCGCCGTTGGCGATCATCTTGAGGAAGCGGTCATAGTCTGCTGGCGAGCAGACCAGGCCAGAGCCGCCAAAGGCAAAGGCCGGCCGGTCGCGATAGATCGAAGTCTTGCTGGGATCGATCGGCAGCGGGAAGCCGCCCATCAACCCGTAATTGGCAGTCAGCCGGTGGACCTCGGTGGCGGGTACCCGGAAGTAGCTGCTCTTCATGCCGATCGGATCGAACATCCGTTCCTGCAGGAAGGCTTCAAAGCTCTTGGCCCCCGAAGCGCGCTGGATCACCACGCCCAGCACATCGAGGGACATCGAATAGTGCCATTCTGTGCCCGGTTCGGAGACCAGTGGCACGCTCGCCGCCAGCTTGACGAACTCGTCGGGGCCGGGCGTTGGCGGACTGACCGGCAGGCCGGGGATCTTCATCCGCGTCAGCACGGCCGGGGTCACCCCCAGCCGCAGCAGTTCGGCGCTGACCTTCTCCTTGCCGACCCCGGCATAGCCCAGACCCGCTGTGTGGGTGAGGAGGTGCCGGACGGTAATCTGGTTCTGCGCGGGGCGCGATTCCAGGCTGCTCTTGGGATCGATGGCGACCCGCATATTGGCAAATTCAGGGATGAAATCGGCGACTGGCTGGTCCAGCTTCAGCTTGCGATCGTCGATCAGCATCATCGCTGCCATGCCCGTGACCGGCTTGGTCTGCGAATAGGCGCGGAACAGGCTGTTCTCCCCCGCCATGTCGGGATCGTCGAAGGCTTCCTTGCCGCGGACGATAAAGCCGGGGTCCTTGTCGCCCCAGCCCAGCACCGCCACCATGCCGGCCACCTTGCGCTCGCTGACATACTTGTCGAGCATCGCCGTGACATTGGGCCAGCGCGCTTCGAAGCCGACTGCGGCGTGGGCCAGACTGCTGCCAAACGGCAAGGCACCGACCGCCACACCAGCGCCCAGCAGCACACTGGAGCGCAGCAGGTTCCGGCGCGAAAGCGCGATGGCGTCGTGGTGGTGCAAGGTCATTCTCCCAGATCTTCGTGTTGTGCCAGCGCCAGCCGCGCTGCCTTGGCGAACAGGGTGGGCAGGCCAGCATCGCTTAACCGGTCCAGCGGCCACCATTCGCCACTATCAGCGGCCAGCCTATCCAAATCGCCGCCTGAATAAAGCATCAATTGCAAATCAAGATCGAAATGGGTGAAGCTGTGGCGCACCACACCGCCGCTGGTCCAACCACCTGCTAGAGGTCCCGTCCCGCGACCATCGCCGCGCGCCGACCAGCCATCGTCCGGCAGCGCGCGCATTCCGCCCAGCATCCCGGTGCCCGGTCGCTGCACCAGCCAGACCGCACCGCTGCGTTCAATCCAATAGGCCTGCCCCCGGCGCTGCGGCTTGGCCACCTTGGCGGGCTTGACCGGAAAGCGCTCTGCCCCCTGCCGCCGCCCCGCGCAGCTTTCCGCCAGCGGACAAAGCAGGCAGCGCGGGGCCCGCGAAGTGCATACCGTTGCCCCAAGGTCCATCATCGCCTGGGCAAAATCCCCCGCACGCTCGGCCGGAGTAATCTCTTCAGCCCGCGCCCGGATCGCCTTGCGGCCGGCCGGCAGCGGCGCGTCGATCGCAAACAGCCGCGCCACGACCCGCTCGACATTGGCATCGACCACCGTGGCGCGTTCACCAAAGGCAATCGCGGCGACAGCGGCGGCGGTATAGGCGCCCAGCCCGGGCAGTTCCTGCAGCTCCGCCTCGGTGGCCGGAAAGGTGCCGCCCCGCGCCGCCACGGCCCGGGCGCAGGCCAGCAGGTTGCGGGCGCGGGCATAGTAGCCCAGCCCGGCCCAGGCGGCCATGACATCGGCATCGTCGGCCGCTGCCAGGTCAAGCACCGTCGGCCAACGCGCCAGGAACTTCGCGAAATAGGGCCCGACCGCCGCCACGGTGGTCTGCTGCAGCATGACTTCGGACAGCCACACCTGGTAGGGTTCGGGCGGCGGCGACCCAGGCGGGCTGCGCCAGGGCAGGACCCGCGCCTGGGCATCGTACCAGGCCAGCAGGCTGCGGGAGATCGTGTCGGCGCTGGCGTCCATCGGCCCGCTATGGCATTGCCCGCAGCACAATGGAACGGGACCCGAAGAAGCCAGGCACAAAGCCCGTAGCAAAGCCGCGCCAGTATGAGCGGCCGCGTGGCGGGGCGGCGCGCAGCGTGGCCGAACTGATGCCCGAGGTGGGCCGCACGGCCTTCCGCCGCTTTGGCTTCATCCAGTCAAGCGTGGTGACCCGCTGGCCCGAGATCGTCGGCGCCAAGCACGCCCGGGTCTGCAGCCCCGAGGCGATCCGCTTCCCGCCGGGCGAGAAGAGCAATGGCATCCTGGAACTGGTGGTCGTCCCCGCCCATGCCCCGCTGATCAGCCACGTAACCGGCGAGATCATCGAGCGGGTCAACCGCTTCTTCGGCTACAGCGCGGTCGCCCGGGTCAAGCTGCGCCAGGGCGCGGTCAAACCGCCACCCGAGGACCGCCGCCCGACCGCCCCGCCCTCGCTCAAGCCGATTCCGGTGGAATTGGGCGATTCCTTGCGCGATATCGGCGATCCCGAACTGCGCGCCGTGCTCGAATCACTGGCCCGCAGCCTGGGCGACAAGAACGAGGACACATGAACCTGAAGCATCTGCTCCGTCCCGCCCTGCTGGCCGCCGCGGCCGCGCTGACCCTTGGCGCGAGCCCGCCGCAGGACTGGAACCGTGCGGTAACCCGCACCGCCCAGCAGAGCCACGTGCTCGGCAAACCGGCAGCCAAGGTAAAACTGGCCACCTGGGTCAGTTACACTTGCCCGGCTTGCGCCCGGTTCGAGCAGGAATCCGATGCCGGCATCAAGCTCAAGTACATCCGCAGTGGCAAGGTCTCGGTCGAGATCAGGCACTTCGTTCGCGATCCGATCGACCTGACCGTGGCGATGCTGACCAATTGCGGGCCGAAGGACAAGTTTCCGCTTAATCACAGCGCCTTCATGCGCAGCCAGCCCGTCTGGATCCAGACCCTGGTACGCAGCAGCAAGGTGCAGCAGGCGCGCTGGAGCACCGGCGACCTCCCGACCCGGGCCCGCGCCATCGCCACTGATTTCA
>JAJTFU010000191.1 GCA_021299075.1 Novosphingobium sp.
GCGGCTGTTGCTTCCTTGTAGAACCGCTTCATTGGGGCGGGGTCTTCCACTTGCGCGCGAGCAGCAGCGGCGCGAGCAGTGCCTCGAACAGGCCAGCGGCGGCCAGGACGAACCCGGCCTCGCGTGGCCAGTCGATCCGTCCGGTCATCACCAGCAGCCCGACCAGGACCATCGCCACGCCGCTCAGCCGCACGATCTGGATGACGATGAAGCGGTTGCGGGCCTGGGTATCGTTATCGCTCATGACAGCAGCTCCAGCAGATGACGGGGATCGCGGGCGACGGCCTCGGCCCCGGCCTCGGTCAATTCGGCGGAGGTGTGATAGCCCCAGTCCACTCCCAGCGCACGGACCCCGCCATTGACGGCCATGACCATGTCATAGGCCGTATCGCCGATCATTACGGCGTGCTCCGGCAGGGCGCCGGCCTCGAACAGCGCGGCATCAAGCATGGCCGGGTGCGGCTTCGAGGGGTGCCGGTCGGCCGTCTGCAGCGTCACGAAATGGCGGCTGAGGCCGTGAGTGGCGAGGCAATGTTCCAGCCCGCGGTCGGACTTGCCGGTGGCGACACCCAGCAGCCAGCCATCATCGCGCAGCGCATCAAGCAGCTCGCGCACCCCGGCATAAAGCGGCTCCACCAGTTGCCCGGCCTCGCGCGCGGTGCGGAAGGCCGTGCGGTAGGCGTGGTCGAGCCCTTGCTGCAAGGCCTCGTCCGCATCGGGGAGCAGCGCCCGCACCGCCTGCGGCAGGCTGAGGCCGACGCTGCGGCGGACCAGGTGGCGATCAGGGGCCGGCAGGCCGTGGGCCGCAAAGGCCGCATCCATCGCATCGCACACCGCCGCCTGGCCATCGACCAGGGTGCCATCGCAATCGAACACGGCGAGGCGGACAGTCAACCGGCCAGGCTCCGCATCAGCGCGGCAATCGCGGCTGAGCCATTGGCTTCCAGCGCCGCGGCAACCCGTTCGCGCTCTTCAGCAGGCTTGTTCTGGCTCAACTTCAACGTCTCGCGCCAGCCGAGCACTTCCAGCTCGAACCCGACGATCCCGGCCAGCAGCTTGCGCAGATAATCGGGCGGAGTCTTGTCCATGGTCCAGGGCTCGCCAGCCAGGCGCGCTTCCTCACGCGCCGAGAGCGCCTCGAGCTGGCCCAGCAGGCCATCGGCATCCATCCGGCGGACGCGGCCCTCAAGTTCCAGGCTGATATAGTTCCAGGTCGGGACCTGGCTCTGGTCCTCATACCAGCGCGGGCTGACATAGCCGTCCGGCCCGTTGATCACGGCCAGCACGGTCATCCCGTCGAGGTGCTTGGCCAGCGCATTGCCACGCGCGATATGGAATTGCAGCGCGCCATCGCCGGTCGAAACCAGCGGGACATGGGCGACCCGCGGGCCATCGGGCGTTGTGGCAAAGACCATGCCGAAGCCGATCTCTTCGATCAGCGTCTCCAGCAGCGCACGATCATCGCGGCGGAAGGCGGGATTTGGATGCATCAGCGCTTCCCTGGCGGCTTCGGTCCAGACTTTGGCCCCGGCCGCCGGGCGGCGGGTGCCTTCGCGGCGGGCTTGGCCGCCACCGGCTTGGGCGAACCCTTGCCCTTGGTCGGCCCGCGTTTGGTCGGCGGCTTGCGTGTGGCCACCCGCCCATCGGCACGGCCGCGCCGTTCGCCGCGGCGCTCCTTGCGGACCTGCTTGGCGTGGGCCTTGGCGGCCTGCTTCTCATCCGCCTTGCCGGGCTTGGGCCGCTCGGGCAGGGCGGCGCCGTCTTCCTCGTCAAAGCCCAGGCTGGCCATGGTATTGGCGAAGTGCTCGGGCAGCTCGGCGGTCACGTCGATCTGGTCGCCATCGGGGTGGTCGATAATCAGGCGGCGGGCGTGGAGGTGCATCTTGCGGCTGATCGAGCCGGACAGGAACGCATCCGGCCCGCCATACTTGCCATCGCCCACGATCGGATGGCCGATCGCCGCCATGTGAACGCGCAGCTGGTGGGTGCGGCCGGTCAGCGGTTGCAGCTCAACCCAGGCGGCGCGGTTGCCCGCCCGATCAAGCACGCGGTAGCGCGTGCGGGCGGACTGCCCTTCGCCCGACTTATCGACCATCATCTTCTCGCCGCCGGTACCCGGCTGCTTGGCCAGCGGCAGCTCGATCAGACCATCGGCGATGTCCGGCACGCCGGTAATGATCGCCCAATAGATCTTGCGCGCGGTGCGGCCGGAGAAGCGCTTGGAGAAATAGGCCGCGCTACCCGGGGTGCGGGCGATCAGCAGGACGCCCGAGGTATCTTTGTCAAGCCGGTGGACCAGCCGCGGACGCGGGCCGGTTTCGGCAAAGGCATCAAGCAGCCCGTCGACATGTTCCTTGGTGCCGGTGCCGCCCTGTGTCGCCAGACCCGGCGGCTTGTTCAGCACGATCGCGGCGCGATCCTGGGTGATGACCATGGCTTCGGCCCGGGCGATCTCTTCCTCGGACAGCTCGCGGCGCGGCTTGGCGCCGCCCTTGGCCGGAGCATCGCCGCCCGGCGGCACGCGCACGACCTGGCCCTTGCTGAGCCGGTCGGCCGGATCGGCGCGCTTGCCATCGACGCGGATTTGCCCGGTGCGGGCCCAGCGGCTGATCATGGCAAAGCCGATCTGCGGCAGGTGGCGCTTGAACCAGCGGTCCAGCCGCACCCCGTCATCATCATGCTGGACGGTGAACTGGCGAACTTCGGTACTCATGCAATCCCCCGGCTGAGCATCAGGCCCAGCAACAAGCCGCCAACGCCGCCAGCCAGCGACAGGACGATGTAAAGCGCGGCCTGACCCATGGCCCCGCGCTGCGCCAGCGTCACCACTTCCAGGCTGAAGGCGGAAAAGGTGGTAAAGCCGCCCAGCACGCCCACGCCCAGCAGCAGGCGCCACTGCTCGCCGCCCTGGCCGTGGCGGGCCAGCCAGCCGGCCAGCAGGCCCATGGCCAGGCTGCCCAGCACGTTGACGGTCAGTGTGGCATAGGGAAAGGCCTGCCCCCCGATCATCCGCCCCGCCGCAAAGCGCAGCCACGCCCCCACCGCGCCGCCAGCGGCGACGGATAGCGATGCGACCATGAAGGAGGGCTGGGCAGTCATTCTGCGCGCCTTAGCTTGGGTTTGCCGAATTCGCCACGCCTTTCCCCGGCGCTGCCAGACAGACCAGCGCCGCCACTGCGGTCCCCAGGCACAGGTGCCACGGGAAAGCCACGCCCTTCAGCGCGAGCGGCAGGCCCAGCGCGTCGATCACATAGGGCTGAAAGGCCAGCACGGTCAGAAAGCCCGCGGCAAAGGCGGCCAGAACGCTGGCGGAGGACCCCCGGCGCGAAAACAGCGCCACGCCGTAAACCCCCAGCAGCCCGGAATAGGCAAAGGCCATTACCCCCAGCACGAAGTCCAGCAGCGCCGTATCGGCATAGCGCTGCCAATAGTAGGACAGCACCGCCATGGCGAACAGCGCGAGGCCTAGCGCCACCGTCGCGATCCGCCCCATCCGTACGAAATGCGCCTCACTCCTTTCGCCGGCAAAGGGCCGGTAGAGGTCATTGACCAGCACCGCCGACATCGAGATCAGCCCCGAATTGATCGCCGCCGCCGCGATCACGCCCACGGTGACGAGGCCGCGCAGCCCCGGAGGCAGCTCGGTCAGGATGTAATGCATGAACACGGTGACCTTCTCACCGTTGAAGGTCCCCGCCGCGGCCCCCTGATAATGCAGCCACAGCAGCGCGCCGATGGTCAGGAACAGCAGGATCACTGGCAAGGAGGCCCAGGCCGAAACGAACAGCGCCCGCGTGCCCTGCTTCGCATCGCGGCAGGCCAGCACGCGCTGGGTGGTATCCTGATCGAGTCCGGCATTGGCGAAGTTCAGCAGGACCACCCCGGTCAGCACGGCCCACAGGCCGAACGGGGCGGAAAGGCTGGGGGAGGGGTCGATCAGCGCCAGCTTGTCGGTGCCGTCGGGGGCGTGGCGCAGCGCATCGATCGCCTGGGGCAGGGTCAGCGGCAGGCTGGTCCAAAGGAACCACGCCACCACCAGCGCCGCGCCGACATAGAGCACCACCTGCACCAGGTCGCTCCAGATCACCGAATTGAGCCCGCCCATGAAGGTAAAGGCCAGCCCGAATACGAGCAGGATCAGCATGGCTATCAGCATGTGGCCGGGTGCGACATCCAGGAAAAGGATCATCGAGACGGCAATCGCCGCCAGATAGAGCCGCGCCCCGCTGGCGAGGATCCGGCCGACCAGGTACATCCCCGCC
>JAJTFU010000192.1:0-1448 GCA_021299075.1 Novosphingobium sp.
ATTTTTTCAAGGAGTGTTGGGGCTTCATCTTCGTTCCTTCGTCACTACGACGAAGCCTCAACACTCCTTAAATCACAACCTCAAATCTGTGCCATTGGTGCTGACGGGGAACAGCAGGCTCTGTTGTCTGGCTACTTCATGACCGGCCGGAGCGGGCCAGAGACCGGTTCGCCTTAGACTGGCAGCGCCGTTATCGCCGTTCGCTGAGCCCTGCGGCTATGACAGGCGCTCCACAACCATCGCGGCCCCCACTCCCATCGCGCCGGTCGCGACGACCAGCCCTAGACGGCCTTCGGCGACATCGAGCGTGTCGAGCAGGGTGGACAGCAGGATCGCACCCGTGGCTCCCATCGGATGCCCCTTGGCGAGGTGACCACCGGTGACGTTGATCCGGGCCGGATCCACGCTGCGATCGCGCAGGAACCTGGCAATGGTGACGGCAAAGGCCTCCATGAATTCGATCCGGTCGACGTCTGCCAGGGATATGCCGGCCTTGCCCAGGGCCTTGTCCATCGCGGCGAAGCCTGCGGTCAGCGAAGCGACGGGATCGCCGCCGCTTTCGGCATAGGCCAGGACGCGGGCGCGCGGTGCCGTGCCAAGTCCGCCTGTCCCCACCAGCGCAAGGCCCGCCCCGTCGCACACCGGTGGTGCATGGGACAGGGTATGGAGCGGGGCAAAGGTCCGGCCTTCGAGTGCTTCGGAATAGTCTGCCTGCAGCGCCCCAAAGGCCGGAGGCAACTGGCCGAGGGATTCAAGACTGGTCCGGGGGCGGATGCATTCCTCGCCAGTCAGTTGGCCCAGCGCGATCCGCGAGGCCTGCAGCGCGGCGTCCTGATCACTGGCCCCGGCCTTGCGCTGCGAATCGAACGCGCATTGGTCCAGCTCGGCCCGGGTGATTCCCAGGTCCGCCGCCAGCCGATCGGCGGCCAGGACCGGCGGCACGAACCGGCGCGCAGGCGGCAGACTGGTATCGCTGTAGAATTCCGCCCGGTCGCTCAGAAAGGGGGCGCGGCTCATCATCTCGACCCCGCCGGCCAGCACGGCATCTTCCTGTCCGGCGGCCACCATGGCGACAGCATGGCCGATCGCGCTGAGCCCGGAGGCGCAATAGTTGTTGAGGCTGTGCGCCGCGCAGGCATCAGGCAAGGCGGCGTGCTGCTTGACCGCCATGGCGATATGCCCGCCCTGCGCCCCCGCCTGGGTCACGCAGCCGAGCAGCAGCGCGCCGGGGTTGCGCGCGGCATCGCCAGTGCGCCCGGCCAGTGCGCCAGACAGACCGGTAACCAGCTCCGGCGGAGTCAGCCCGGCCAGCCCGCCATCGGCACGTGCCTTGCCGCGCGGGCTACGCACCGCATCATAGATGAAGGCTTCGGCCACGTCGTTCAGACGCCGACGACGAAGCTGACCGAGGTAGTCGCGCTGCCGCCGACGTTGAAGGTGGCGAAGTT
>JAJTFU010000192.1:1516-5778 GCA_021299075.1 Novosphingobium sp.
CTCAACCTGGTAATCCCCGGCCTTGCCCGTAACCTGGCGCCAGGCATCCAGCATCATCCGCACCCCGGTGGCGCCAACCGGATGGCCCAGCCCGATCAGCCCGCCCGAGGGATTGACCGGCAGCCGTCCGCCCAGCGCAATCGTGCCGTCTTCCACCGCGCGCCAGCTTTCACCCGGCGGGGTGATGCCGAAGTGGTCGATCGCCATGTACTCGGTGATCGAGAAGCAATCGTGCACCTCTACCCCGTCGCAGCCATAGATGTCGGCCATGCCGGCCCGGCCCAGCGCGTCGGTCATTGCCTTGCGGACCGAGGGGAAGACATAGGGCTGGCCGCGACTGGCCTTGACCTTGGTGGAATAGAGCAGCGGCGCGGTGGAGTGGCCCCAGCCCTTGATCCGGGGGATCGATTCGAGCGGGATCCCGCGCCGCGCGGCATAGGCTGCGGCAACCTCGGCCGAGGCGAGGAAAAGGGCAGCTGCCCCATCGGTCACCTGCCCGCAATCAGCCTTGCGCAGGCTGCCCTCGATCGGCGGGTTCAGTTCATCGTTTTTGTCGCTCAGGTGCTCCGGAGTGATTGCCCAGCTGCGGGTCTGCGAATTTGGATTGCGTTTGGCATTGCTGAAGGCGATTTCGCTGATCGCGTTCAGGTGCGCCCGGTCAAGCCCGAAGCGTTCGGAGTATTCGCGCGCGACGTCCGAGAACATGTAGGGCCACAGATAGCGCGCCTCCTGCGCCTCGCGCCCGGCCCAGGCGGCGGAACCCAGGTACTCCGCCGCGCGCTGCCCCGGCACGTTGCGCATCAGTTCGATGCCCAGCACCATGGCCAGGCCATAGCGACCGGCTTCGATCTCGGCACTGGCAGCCAGGATCGCGATGCTGCCCGAGGCGCAGGCCGCCTCGTGCCGCGCGGCCGGGATTCCGGCCAGGTCCGGGTGGACATGGCCAAAGAACCCGCCCAGCTGACCCTGCCCGGCGAAGAGCTCGCCCACGAAGTTGCCGACATGCGCGACCTCGACCTCTTTCGGCTCGATGCCGGTCGCGGCGAAGGCGGCTTCGGCCACATCGCGGAACAGTTCGAACATGCCGCCGCCTTCGCGTTCGATGTTGCGCGCGAAATCGGTTTGGGCTCCGCCCAGTATGAACACTTCCGCCGCCATGTCAGTCTCCTTGATCCATCATCGCCAGCGCCAGCTCGCGCACTTCGCTGCGCATCACCTTGTTGGTCACGTTGCGCGGCAGCGCGGTAAAGCGGAACAGCCGCTCGGGCAGCTTGAAGACCGCCAGGTCCGCCTGCCGCAGAAAGCTGGTGACATCGTCCAGGGTCACTTCCGCCTCGTCGCGCGGCACCACTGCCACGCCGATCCGTTCACCCAGCACCGGATCGGGCAGGGCAAAGACGCAGGCTTCGGCCAACAGCGGGTGGCCGCCCAGCAGCTGGTCGATCTCCTCGGGCGAGATGTTGACCCCGCCGCGGATGATCAGGTCCTTGCAGCGCCCGACAAAGCGCAGGAACCGGCCGCCCTGCTCGATCTGGAACAGGTCGCCGGTGCGGAAGAAGCCATCCTCGGTAAAGGCGGCGGCGGTCTGTTCGGGCGCCTGCCAATAGCCTTCGAACACGGCCGGACCCTTGATCTGCAGCTCGCCGGGCACGAACTCGTCCTCGATCGGCTCGCCGCCCTGTGGTGGCACAAGCCGTGATTGCATGATCAGCGCCGGTTCGCTGCCATGGAACGGCGTCAGGTAAAGCCCGTTGGGGAAATAGCTGGCCCGCTCGACCGGATCGGGCACGTCGTCTGGCCCGGTGATCAGGGTCATCCCCTCGTTCGAGCCAAAGATGTTGATGACTGGCAGGCCCAGCCGCTCCTGGAAACCCTGGACCATGGCCGGAGCGAGCGGAGCCGATCCCGAACCGATCGTGCGCAGGCTGGACAGGTCGACCTTGGCCAGCAGCGCCTCGTTCTGCAGCAGCATGTTGAGCACGGCGGGCGGGGCAATGGTGAAGCTGGGACGTTCGGTGGCGATCTGGGCCAGGTAGACCTGCGGATCGAACGGATGATGCAGCACCATGGTGCCGGCCACGCGCAGCCAGCTCATCGTGATCCCGCCAATCGAAGCCATATTGATCAGCGGGAAGGGGTTCAGCATCACATCCCCGTCCTGCAGCCGGGCCGCGACATAGGTGCCCGGCGCGATGCCGACCCAGTGGTTGTGGCTGCGCGGCACGCCTTTGGGCACACCGGTGGTCCCCGAAGTCCAGCAGATCGTGAACACATCGTCGGCATCAACCGGATTGGCCGCGCGATAGCTTGCCAGCAGCTCGGGCCGGGGCGGTTCGGCCGACAGGTCCAGCGCATCGGCCGGGGCATCGGGACCGACGGTCATGAGCCGCACGGTATCTCCCAGCAGCGGGCGGACCACGCCGATATGATCGGCATGGTGCATCCGCGTGCCGCAGATGAAGGCCCTGGGCTGCACGATGCCGAACATGGTAGCCAGTTCGTGGCTGCGGTATTGCACCGCGACCGGGCTGACCACGGCCCCGATCGTCGCGGCCGCGAAGTAGAGCGCGACGAATTCGCTGATGTTGGGCAGCTGGATGACGATCACGTCATCCTTGCCGATCCCCGCTGCCACCAGCGCCCCGGCCAGCCGTTCGACCTCGGCGGCCAGCTCGGCATAGGTCAGCCGCTGCGGGGCGCCAAAGGCGAAGTCGGCCCGGTTGGGCGCATCGACCAGCGCCAGCCGGCCTGCGTGTTTTTGCGCATTGGCGAAGAACATGTCGGCCAGGGTTTGGTCACCCCACCAGCCGCTGTCCCGGTATGCCTGGCGCTTGCTCTCCCCGGAAACGATCATCCTATCCGCCGAGCACCGTGTTCGGCCCCATGCCGATATCGTTGCCATTGGCCCAGGTCGAATGGGTGCCTGAACAGAACCGTTCGGGCAGCACGATCCGGCAGACCGGCCCGGCCGCGATGTTCTTGGCATCGATCAGCACACATTCGGAACGATCGAGGCCCACATCGGCGATGAACGAGACGAGATAGCCGTCGTCCTCGTCCTTGGCATTGATTCGCGGGGCGAACGGCGCCTCGCTGCCATAGCGGCCGGGACCGAAGCTGATTTCCTCGCTCGTCCCGGTTTCCAGATCGTGCTTGATCAGGCCGGTGAACAGGAACCAGTAGGGTTCCGGCACGGCCGAATAGGCATAGCGGTATTTCCGCCCGGCATATTTCTGGTTGAACATGCCGAATTCCAGAATCCGGTCGTCCAGCCGCTCCTCGCGGGTTTCCTCGGTCTTCAGGTTGAAGCGCCAGCGGTGCAGCTTGGGCTTCATCAGCCCCTGACTGAGATAGGCCATCATCCGCTCCAGCCCGTCGGGGGCATCGGGATGCGATTTGGGCTGGGGTTCTTCCTGGAAATAGCCGTCCAGGATCACCTCGTCGCCTTCCTCCCAGGCGTTCAGCCAGTGCAAGGTGTAGGTCGGCTCCGCCTCGAACCAGCGGATGTCTTCAGGCCGGCCCATGCGCGGGATCAGGCCGAAGCGGGTCTTCTGGTCCGGGTGGAACTGCACGACATGGAGATTGCGCTCCAGCAGTTCCGGGTTCCAGTACAGCGGCATGTCGTTGATGATGGCGTAG
This sequence comes from Novosphingobium sp., assembly GCA_021299075.1. Taxonomy (GTDB): domain Bacteria; phylum Pseudomonadota; class Alphaproteobacteria; order Sphingomonadales; family Sphingomonadaceae; genus Novosphingobium. The sequence goes on from JAJTFU010000192.1 coordinate 5,156, forward strand.
TTCTTGGTGAAGGCCATGTCGTGCGGCAGCCGCGGCCCGGCCAGCGGGACCGGGATATAGTGCTTCAGCTTGTTGTCCGGCCCGACCACCCCGTAATGCATGTAGGGGGCGTGCTTGGAATAGTTGAAGAACAGCAGCTCGCCGGTCGCCTCGTCGACCTTGGTATGGGCCGAAACCCCGTCCAGCGGGACCCAGCCTTCGGTTCCGAATTGTTCGAGCGTGAAGGGATCAAGCCGATAGCCTTCGCCGCACTGGTAGAAGGTGGACAGGATCTTGCCGGCATGGATCACCACGTCGGTCGAGGATGAGTCCTTGAGCCATTCCTGCGCGCCCCAGCCCGGCCGGGTCGACTTGTGCGGCGGCTCCATCAGCCCGGCCCACAGCGCGCGTCCGGCTTCCTGTTCGGCCTGGAAGGCCTTGGTCCGCACGAACCGGCTGCGGTACGAGGCGCGGCCGTTCTTGAAGCTGATCGCGTGGATGAAGCCATCGCCGTCGAAGGGGTGATAGCGGCCGATCGGCTCGTGCACCGGCACTTCTCCGGTCCGCACATAGACCCCCTCGATATCGTCAGGGATCGTCCCGATCACTTCCGCATCGCCATTGGCGAAGATCGCGTTCCATTC
>JAJTFU010000014.1:0-23540 GCA_021299075.1 Novosphingobium sp.
GGCGGCGGGGCGAGCTTCTGGACCAGCGACTTCGGCCCGGTCCGCACCGCGCCGATCTGGACCGAGACTGGCCGGCGGCTGATCGCGGGGCCGAGGCCGAGGAACTGCCCGCGCCCCAAATCGCGGATCTGCTCGGCCTGGCGCCGCTCCATACCGAGCAGATCGGCAGCGCGCGCCATGTCGATATCGAGGAAGGTCCGCCCCATCAGGAAGTTCGAGGCCTCGGCCGCGACGTTCTTGGCCAGCTTGGCAAGCCGCTGGGTCGCGACCACCCCGGCCAGACCGCGCTTGCGGCCGCGGCACATCAGGTTGGTCATGGCAGCGAGGCTCAGCCGCCGGGCCTCGTCGCTGACTTCGCCGGCGACGGCGGGGGCAAAGACCTGCGCCTCGTCGACCACGACCAGCGCCGGGTACCACTGCTCGCGCGGGGCATCGAACAGCGCGGAGAGGAACAGCGCGGCGCAGCGCATCTGCGCCTCGACCTCCAGCCCGTCGAGCGCGAGGACGACCGAGGCGCGGTGCTCGCGAATACGGGCGGCGAGGCGCGTCAGCTCCTGCGTCGAATAGGCGGCGCCATCGACGACGATGTGCCGAAACAGCTCGGCCAGCGAGACGAAATCGCCTTCCGGATCGATCACGATCTGCTGCACGATCCCGGCGCTTTCCTCCAGCAGTCGGCGCAAGAGGTGCGACTTGCCCGAACCGCTGTTGCCCTGGACGAGCAGGCGCGTGGCCAGCAGCTCCTCGATATCGAGGCTGATGGCCTGGCCGTGCTGGTCGGTACCGATCTGGATGGGAGCACTCACGTCGGCGGGCCTAGAGGCCGCAGCAGATTCGGACCAACGCCGCCCATGCGTTTTCCAGAGGTTTGGGGCCAGCCGCACGGCCACCACGCGTTCAAAATATGGCGAAGCGTGATCTCCGTCACGGTCCGCTTCCGGCGAATCCCCTAGACCCGGCCTGCGACCCACCGGCGCGAGCCTTTCCGCCGGCAACTTTGCCCCCGTGCCATACTCGGCGCGGGGGCTTTTTATTGGGCCGCAGCGATCAGCCGCGCGCGGCGCTTTCCAGCACTTCGCCGGTCACCGGATAGCCGGCATCGGCCGGGATCCGCAGCCACCTCTGCCCGTCTTCTTCGGTCACAAAGGGCGTGATCATCTGGCTGGGGTATTGTTCGACGTGGGCCACGGCCTCGTCAAAGCTGCCGAACTGGGCGAGCCGCTCCAGGTTGCGGCGGGTCGGGAAGATCACACTGATCCGTCCGGCCTCGGCATGATCGAGCGCTTCGGCCGCGCCGGTCCAGAACAGACGGGTGTTCTCGGTTTCATCGACCAGCAGGTCGACCGCGCCGGTGCCCAGGTCGGCCAGATAGAAGCGGGTGTCATAGATCCGCATATGCCGGTGCTTGGGCCGCCAGCGCGCGAAGGGCACCAGGGCATCGAGATCTAGTTCCCAGCCCATCGCCGCCAGGGTCGGAGCTAGAGTGCCTTCGGCCAGCAGGATCGCCCGCGCCCGCCGCGCTTCCTCCAGCGAGGGCCGCTGGCGCATGCCGACGACCAGCCCTGTTTCCTCCAGCGTCTCGCGCACGGCAGCGATCCGGGCGGCCAGTTCGTGCACGGCTTCCTCGTCGTCCGCGCCGAGCGCCTGGGCCAGTTCGCGATCGGCATCGTCGACCCGGCCGCCGGGAAAGACGGCCGCGCCGCCGGCGAACTTCATGTAGGCCGAGCGTTCGACCATCAGGATCTGCGGGGCGCCGCCCGCGGCATCGCGGCGAAAGATCACCAGCGTGGCGGCGGGGGTAGCGAGCGGCTCTTCGCCGCTCTCATCATATTCAAGGTCGAGGCTCATCGGGGCGAAACGTGCCTACCTGTTCCGGCTTTGCCAAGCCGCTTTTGTATCAGGCCGGGGATTGTCGGGAGACTTTACACAGCTTCGGGGCGTTAACCTCTCGCTGACCATCGTCTGGCCGGGAAATCCGCCATTGCGCAAAACTGGCACGGGGGCTGCATAGTAGTTGTTACCCCCAAAGCAGTCTCGATAGAGGCGGGGCCGCAAGGTCTCCGCGGCCCCGCCTCCCCGAGAACCACCCAACCAGATCAGCACTTCCTGCCCGGCCCGGGAGCCGCGCCGATTTGGTAAACCTGCCCCTAACCCTGGCGTAAGCCTTGCTTGACCTTTCTCGGTTAAGACTCGCCCTCGCGCGTGCTGCATGCGGCGCGCACGACCGGGGTGGAGCAGGCGATTGTCGCAGCCGAGTGCCGATTACGAGACCAAGCCAAGGTCCTGGCTGTTCGGCCCGATGGCCGGGCTGACGGCGGGCGCGCTCGGTTTGCTGGTGCTCCTGTCGGTCTTCCTGATCCAGCGCTTTGACCGCGCCGCAACCGAGCGCGAAGAGCACATGGTCGAGAACGGCTTTGCCGTGCTGACGGACGAACTCAACCGCGTGGTGGCAACCCAGGTCGAATGGGATGGCGCGATCGCCAATCTCGATAATCGCTTCGATCCGAACTGGGCCGATTTCAACATCGGCAATTACCTGCATGTCTTCTACGGCTTCAGTCATGCCTATGTGCTGGATCCGAAGAACCGTGTGATCTATGCCTCGGCGGCGGGTGAACGCGCCGATCTGGCGAGCTATACCCCGTTCCGGGCGGCGGCTGAAAGCCTGGTGCCCCATGTGCGGGCACGGGAAAACGCTCGCCCGGCTCCGGGCAAGCGGCCCGGCAAGAACAATATCGAAATCCCCTCGATCCAGGCCAGCCGGATCGCGCTGGTCGATGGTCAGCCGTTCCTGGTTTCGGCCACGCTCGTCCAGCCCGATTTCGGCGTCGACCTGCCCAAGGGGCCGCGCGCGCCGATCACGATTGCCGTCAAGCCGATCGATCAGGCCATGCTCAAGTCCTTTGCCGATCGCTATATGCTCCACGATCTGGCCGTGCGGCACCCAGACGCGGTTTCATCGGCCAGTGGTCAGCTCATGCTGAAAGATCGCTCGGGGCAGCCCATCGCTGCGCTCAGCTGGACCCCGCAGCGCCCGGGAACCATGTTGCTTGGCCAGCTGGCCGTGCCACTGATCCTGCTGCTGGTCCTGCTGGCGGCGCTGGCCGGGCGCGTGATCCAGCGCGGATCGACGATCGCTTCGGACCTGATCGCCAGCGAGGCGCGGGCCAAGCATGCCGCCTATCACGATAGCCTGACCAAGCTGGCCAACCGGGCCTACCTGTTCGATCGGCTTTACCATATGCTGCGCCGGGTCGAAGGACCGGACAATGCGCTGGCGGTGCTGTGCGTCGATCTCGACCGGTTCAAGGAAGTCAACGATACGCTGGGCCACAATGCCGGCGATGCCCTGATCGAGGCCATGGCCGAGCGGCTGCGCCAGACCTGCACCGGCGCCGCCTGTGTCGCGCGGCTGGGGGGTGACGAATTCGTTGTCCTGCTGGACGACTGTGATGAGGCGACGGCGCTGATGCTGGGACGGCGGATCATCAAGGCCGTGACCGAGAAGGTGGTCAGCGAATATGGCCAGATGGAAGTTTCCTGCTCGATCGGCGTGGCCTTCATCGACCAGCCAGGGATCGAGCCGAGCGAGGCGCTGCGCTGGGCCGATGTGGCGATGTATCGGTCCAAGCAGGCCGGGGGTAAACGGGTCAGCCGCTTCAATCCGGAAATGGATCTGGCGCTGCGGCACCGCCTGCAACTCGAAGCCGAGCTGCGCCAGGCGATCGGGTCCAATCAGTTCAGCATGGTCTACCAGCCGCACTTCGATCGCCGCCGCAGGCTGAAGGGCTATGAGGCGCTGCTGCGCTGGGAGCACCCGGAGCGCGGCGCGATCTCGCCCAGCGTCTTCGTGCCCCTGGCCGAGGATTGCGGGCTGATCATGGCCCTGGGCGAGCATGTCCTGCGCCAGGTCTTTGCCGAAACCCGGCGCTGGCGCGGGGTGCGGGTGGCGATCAACGTTTCGGCCGTGCAGCTGCGCAGCCGCGGCTTTGCCGCCCAGGTGATGCGGATGCTGGCCGAAGCCGGCGCCGACGCGCGCAGCTATGAAATCGAAGTGACCGAGACCGCCCTGCTTGGCGACGAGCAGCATTGCATCAGCAATATCGAGGCGCTCAAGCGGATGGGCTTCACGATCGCGCTCGATGACTTCGGGACCGGCTTCTCCAGCCTCAACGTTCTGCAGCGCTTCTCGGTCGACAAGATCAAGATCGATTGCTCATTCGTCGCTGCGTTGGGCTGCGGGCGCGGCTCGGAAGCGCTGATCGAGGCAATCGTCAACCTGGCGCGCGGCCTCAACATGACCGTGGTCGCCGAAGGCGTTGAAACCGAGGCTCAGTGGGACGAGCTGGTGAAGATGGGCTGCCAGCAGTTCCAGGGCCACCTGCTGGGCCGGCCGCAGCCGGCCGCCGCCGTCAATCGCGCCTTGCCGGGTCTGCGCCGGGCCAACGCGGCCTGAAAGGTCAGCCTTGCGGCGCGATCCCGGCGTCCGCCACCAGCTGCTGCAGCTCGCCAGCTTCGTACATTTCCATCATGATGTCGCTGCCGCCGACGAATTCGCCCTTCACGTAGAGCTGCGGGATCGTCGGCCAGTCCGAAAAGGCCTTGATGCCCTGGCGGATTTCCATGTCCTGCAACACGTCCACGCCCTCAAAGGGAACGCCCAGCCGCTCCAGGATCGCCACCGCCCGGCTTGAAAAGCCGCACTGCGGGAACAGCGGCGTGCCCTTCATGAACAGCACGACGTCGTTGGAATTGACGATCTCGGCGAGGCGGGCATTGGTATCGGACATGGTGTGAAACTCCTCGTTCCCTCAGTTGGGAGCGGCAGTGGTCAGTTGCAAGGCGTGAAGTTCGCCGCCCATCCGGCCGCCAAAGGCAGCATAGACCAGCTTGTGCTGGGCGACGCGCGGCTTGCCGATGAATGCGGCGGAAACGACGTGCGCGGCCCAGTGATCGTTGTCACCGGCCAGATCTGTCAGCGTGATCTGCGCATCCGGCAGGGCGGCGCGGATGATCGCCTCGATCTCGGCAGCGGGCATGGGCATGGGGTGTTCCTCAGCCCATCAACGCGCGGCGGGCTTCGATCATCTTCGCTTCCAGCGCGGCGCGGATGTCGCCCTCGGCCACGTCCACTCCGGCGCTGGTCAGATCGCCCAGCAGCTTGCGGATCACGTCCTCGTCACCGGCTTCCTCGAAGTCGGCCTGGACCACGGCCTTGGCATAGGCTTCGGCTTCAACGTCAGAGAGGCCCATCTGCTGTGCCGCCCACTGGCCGAGCAGGCGGTTGCGCCGCGCGGTCACGCGGAACTGGGTGTCCTCGTCCATCGCAAACTTGGCCTCTTCGGCGCGCTCGCGGTCGTTGAAATTGGTCATGTCGGCTCCTGTTGGTCGGTCTGGCGCCCCGCTCATCCAGCCTTGGCGGCGGGCGGAGGTGCCTGGAAGGAATCATGGCAGCCCTTGCACGATGCATTGGTGCTGGCAAGCGCGGCAGTGAAGGCGTCCTTGTCATCGGCCTTGGCGGCGGCGGCGAGCGCCGCAGTTGCGTCAGCGAAATCCTTGGCCTTGGCGGCGAAGCCGGCCTGGTCGGTCCAGATTTCGGCCTTGGCGCGGCTTGGCACCTTGGCGGTGCTGGGGGCGAACATTGCGGGCAGGGCCGCGCCCCACTTGGCGACACCGCTGGCGACAAAGGCCAGGTTCTTGACCGGGGTGCCATTGGCCGCGGCCGAGCGCATTGCGCTGGTCGCGCCGACCGACATCACCATCGCGGCCTGGCGCGCGGCGACGATTTCCTCAGGCGAGGGGGCGGCGACGGCGGCTGGCTTAGCTGCCTTCGGCTTGGTCTGGGCCTGAACGGCAAAGGCCGTGGTGGCCAGCGCGGCAAGGGCAATGATCCGGGCAGTCTTCATGGTCCGTCTCCCAATCCTGGCCGCGTGCGCGCAGCCTTCAGTCCATTGTTACCACGACCTTGCCGATCGCTGCACGCGATTCCAGCAGGCTGATCGCCTCACCGCCACGCTCAAGCGGGAAGGTCGCGGAAACGCGCGGATTGATCTTGCCTTCCTTGAGCAGCTCGAACAGCTTGGCGATGTGCTTGGCATTGGCCTGCGGATCGCGGGCGGTGAAGGCACCCCAGAACACGCCGCAGACGTCGCAGCTCTTCAGCAGGGTCAGGTTAAGCGGCAGGCGGGCGATCCCAGCCGGGAAGCCGACCACGCAGAACCGGCCTTCCCAGGCGATCGAGCGCAGCGCCGGTTCGGAATAGTCACCACCGACGATGTCATAGATCACGTTGGCACCTTCGGGGCCGCAGGCGGCCTTGAAGGCTTCAGCCAGGGCTTTGGACTGGTCCTTGTCAAACGGCGCGCGGGGATAGATCACCACATCGTCCGCCCCGTGCTCGCGCGCGACCTGGGCCTTTTCCTCGGTCGAGACGGCGGCGATCACTTTCGCGCCATAGGCCTTGCCCAGCTCGACGGCCGAGAGGCCGACACCGCCAGCCGCGCCCAGCACCAGCAGGGTGTCACCCGCCTTGAGGTGCCCGCGATCGAGCAGACCGTGCATGTTGGTGCCATAGGTCATCAGCAGCGAGGCGCCGGTTTCGAACGAGACGCCATCGGGCAGCGGGAACAGCCGCGCCGCATCGGCCAGGACTTCGGTGGCGAGGCCGCCGTTGCCCATCATCGCGATCACGCGGTCGCCGGCCTTCCACTGGGTCACGCCTTCGCCAACGGCATCGACCACGCCGGCCAGCTCGCCGCCCGGCGCAAAGGGCCGTGCCGGCTTGAACTGGTACATGTCCTTGATGATCAGGACGTCGGGATAGTTGATCGAGCAGGCCTTGACCTTGATCCGCACCTGGCCGGGGCCGGGAACCGGGCTTTCCAGCTCGTCAAGGGTCAGGGATTCCGGTCCGCCAATGGCGTGGCTGCGAAGGGCCTTCATGCTGCTACTCCCGTTCCCGCGGCGAGCCAGGGCAGCTCCGCGCGGTGTTTTTGTTCATAAGTGCTGATCGCCGCATCGCGCGCCAGGGTCAGGCCGACCTCGTCGAGGCCGTTCAAGAGGCAGTGCTTGCGGAAGGGATCGATTTCGAAGCTGAAACGATCCTGGAAAGGCGTGGTGACGGTCTGGGTTTCCAGATCGATCGCGATCGGATCGGTCTTCGCCACTTCGAGCAGCCGGTCGACCTGATCCTGGGGCAGGACGACGGTGAGGATGCCGTTCTTGAAGGCATTGCCTGAGAAGATGTCTGAAAAGCTCGGCGCGATCACGCAGGTGATGCCAAGGTCGAGCAGCGCCCAGGCGGCGTGTTCGCGGCTGGAGCCGCAGCCAAAGTTGTCACCCGCGATCAGAATGGGTGAGCTCTTGAACTCGGCACTGTCAAACAGGTTGTCCGGATCCTGGCGCAGCGATTCAAACGCGCCGCGGCCCAGGCCTTCGCGGGTGATCGTCTTGAGCCACTTCGACGGCACGATTACGTCGGTATCGACATTCTTGCGCCCGAAGGGAATCGCACGCCCTTCCACCTGCTTGATCGGTTCCATCAGTCAGTCTCCGGCGCGTCCTTGGGGGTGGGTTGGTCTTTTTCGGCCCGCTCCTTGCGGCGCGAGGCATAGAGGAGGGCTGCGGCGATGGCGGCCGAGCCGATGGCAGCGCCTGCCAGGGCAGCTTTGCCGGTCCAGCTCTTTTCGGGCTTGTCGTTCTTGTCGCTCATGACTTTCCTATGTCCATCGCGGGCGGCGGGTTCAAGTGCGGAGCGCGGATTTTTCGCCCAGCCGGTCGCGGCGATTGCCTGATCTCCGCCACGCGATAGACTGGCGGACGAGGAGCAGGAGGGGATCATGGGTATCACGCGCAGGCAGGCCGTAGCGGCAACCGGGGCAAGCCTGCTGGCCGGGGCACTGGCGAGCGGAAGGGCGCAGGCGGCTGACGGCCGAACTATCGCCGATGTCGCCGTGGTCGGCGCCGGGGTGTTCGGGGCCTGGACCGCCTGGCACCTCAAGCAGCGCGGGCTCAAGGTGGCGCTGCTGGAAGCCTATGCGCCGGGCAATGCCCGCTCCTCCTCGGGCGGGGAAAGCCGCGTGATCCGCGTCTCCTATGGCGGCGATCCGCTCTATTCGGGCATGGCGCGGGACTCACTGGCGGCCTGGGCGGCGCTGTCCGCGAAGCAGACGCTGCCGCTGCTCCACCGCGCCGGGGTGCTGTGGTTCTCCCCTGCGGGCGATGAATACATGGCGCGGTCGATGGCCTGGCTGAAGGCCAACGGCATTGCCCATCTGGCCGGCGACACCGCCTGGCTGCGCGCCCGCTATCCGCAGATCTCTTTCAAGGATGGCGAAAGCGGGTTCCTGGAGGAAGCCAGCGGCGCGCTGATCGCGGGGCGCGGGGTGCAGACCGTGGTGGCCGATGCGGGCCTCACGCCGCAGCGGGTGCAGGCGGGACTGCCGGAGCGCCTGTCAGACGGCACGCTGCGGGTCGGCGGGGTGCTGGCGCGCTCGGTGGTCTATGCCTGCGGGCCGTGGCTGCCCAAGCTTTTCCCGGACCTCTTGGGCGGTCGGATCGTCGCGACCCGGCAGGAAGTCTATCACTTCGGTCCGGCCGCGGGCGACGGACGCTTCTCGCCGCCCGCCTTGCCGGTCTGGGCCGATTTCAACGCCGGGGACATTGTCTATGGCTTTCCGGGGCTGGAAGGGCAGGGCTTCAAGATCGCCTTCGACCGCCACGGGGCCGAGGTCGATCCCGATACGCAGGACCGCCGCGTTTCAAATGAAGGCGTCGAAGCAGCCCGCGCCTACCTCGCCCAGCGCTTCCCCGGCCTCGCCGCCGCGCCCTTGGTCCACAGCCGCGTCTGCCAGTATGAGAACAGCTCCAACGGCGATTTCCTGATCGACCGGCTGCCGGGCTTTGACCGGGTCTGGCTGGTCGGCGGCGGCTCGGGCCATGGCTTCAAGCACGGCCCGGCCGTCGGCGCGCTGGTGGCGCGGCATGTGGTGGACGGCACGCTGCCAGTGGAACCGCGCTTCAGTCTCGCGGCCAAACAGAAGGTCCAGAAGCGGACCGTCTATTAAAGCTTCCGCACGTCCGTCAGCCGCCCGGTGACTGCCGCGGCTGCAGCCATGGCCGGTGACACCAGGTGCGTCCGCGCGCCCGGACCCTGGCGGCCGACGAAGTTGCGGTTGCTGGTCGAGGCGCAGCGTTCGCCGGCCGGGATCTTGTCCGGGTTCATACCGAGACAGGCCGAGCAGCCCGGTTCGCGCCATTCGAGGCCGGCGGCGGTGAAGATCTTGTCCAGACCCTCTTCTTCGGCCTGGCGCTTGACCAGGCCCGAGCCGGGGACGACGATCCCCCAGCGGACGTTTGGCGCCTTGGTCTTGCCCTTGAGCACTGCGGCGGCGGCGCGCAGGTCTTCGATCCGGCTGTTGGTGCACGAACCGATGAAGACGTTCTGGATCTCGATCTCGTCCATCCGCTGGCCGGGTTCGAGGCCCATGTATTCCAGGCTGGCGCGGGCGGCGTCCTGCTTTGAGGGTTCGGCAAAGCTCGACGGATCGGGCACCACGCCGCCAATCGCGACCACGTCTTCGGGGCTGGTGCCCCAGGTGACGGTCGGCTGGACATCGGGGGCATTGATCGTGACCGACTTGTCGTAGGTCGCGCCCGGATCGGTCGCCAGGCTCTTCCACCAGGCGACGGCAGCGTCCCAGTCGGCGCCCTTGGGAGCATAGGGCCGGCCCTTGAGGAAGGCGAAGGTCTTCTCGTCCGGGGCGATCAGGCCGGCGCGGGCGCCTGCCTCGATGCTCATGTTGCAGACGGTCAGGCGGCCCTCGATCGACATCTCCTCGAACACCTTGCCGCGGTATTCCATCACGTGCCCGGTGCCGCCGGCCGTGCCGACCACGCCGATGATGTGCAGGATCAGGTCCTTGGGGCTGACGCTGGGGGCGAGATCGCCCTCAACCCGCACTTCCATGGTCTTTGACTGCTTGAGCAGCAGGGTCTGCGTGGCGAGCACATGCTCGACCTCGCTGGTGCCGATGCCAAAGGCCAGCGCGCCCAGGCCGCCGTGGCAGGCGGTGTGGCTATCGCCGCAGACGATCGTGGCGCCGGGCAGCGAAAAGCCCTGTTCCGGGCCAACCACGTGGACGATGCCCTGCTCGACATCGGCATCGCCGATATAGCGGATGCCGAAAGCCGGGGCGTTCTTTTCCAACGCTTCAAGCTGGGCCGCACTTTCCAGATCGGCAATCGGCACGCGCGCACCGCTGGCCGTGCGGCGGGCGGTGGTCGGCAGGTTGTGATCGGGCACCGCCAGGGTCAGGTCCGGGCGGCGCACCTTGCGACCGGCCACTCGCAGGGCTTCGAAAGCCTGAGGGCTGGTCACTTCGTGGACGAGGTGGCGATCGATGAAGATCAGCGCCGTGCCATCGTCACGGGTTTCAACGGTGTGGGCGTCCCAGATCTTCTGGTAAAGGGTGCGGGGCTGGCTGGTCATGACAAGCACAGGCCCTTACGCCTAGCCTCGCGTTTTGCAAGGCAGGGGCTGTCAATTCCTCCGCCGAGCGACTATTTGGCAGGCATGAACCCGCTTGTCGCCATTGCCATTGTGATCGCCACGGTCTTCGCCATGGAATGGGTCGCCTGGGCGAGCCACAAGTACATCATGCACGGCTGGGGCTGGGGCTGGCACCGCGACCATCACGAGCCGCACGACAAGGTGCTGGAGAAGAACGACCTTTACGCCATCGTCGGTGCGGCCATGTCGATCTCGATGTTTGCCATTGGCAGCCCGCTGATCATGGGCGCCGAGGCATGGGAGCCCGGGACCTGGATCGGCCTGGGGATCCTGTTCTACGGCATCATCTATACGCTGGTCCACGATGGCCTGGTCCATCAGCGCTATTTCCGCTGGGTGCCCAAGCGCGGCTATGCCAAGCGGCTGGTCCAGGCGCACAAGCTGCACCATGCGACCATCGGCAAGGAGGGCGGGGTGAGCTTCGGCTTCGTTCTCGCGCGCGATCCGGCCAAACTGAAGCAGGAACTGAAGGCGCAGCGCGAGGCCGGGATTGCGATTGTGCGCGACAGCCAATTGACCTAGCCTCCGCCCGGGGGTCGCTTCGATTGGCAGCGAAGTGGGGGCGGAATGAACAGGTTCACGAGAGCAATAGCCTTTTTTGCGGCGGCCTTGGCCTTGCCCGGCGCCGCACTTGCGCATCCGGCGGTTGTTCATTCCAGCGCAGATAGCGCTGCCCGCGCTGCGGCGATGAGTGATGCAGCAACGCGGTTTGTCGCGACGCTTGATCCGGCGCAGCGCAAGAAGTTCATCCGCGCGCTTGATAACAATGCCGCGCGAACGGACTGGAGCAACCTGCCCGCAACGGCCTATCCCCGAACCGCGCTGGCGCTCAGCGAGCTCAGCGATGTCCAGCGGGTGGCGCTGCACGACTTGATGGCCGCCGCGATGAGCGGTGAGGGCTATGGTGAAGCCGCAACGATCATGTGGATCGACGATATCCTCCACGGGATCGAAGCCGCCAATCTGCCTAACGTTCCAGCCGAGCGCCGTGCAGCTGCCGAGCGTGGGGTCGCCGCTCGGGGCTCTGGCAATTACTGGATCAGCCTGTTCGGCGAACCGGGCTCGCGCAGCTGGGCCTGGATGATCAACGGCCATCACTTTGCGGCAAACTTCACCGTCGTTGATGGGCGCATCGCCTTTGCGCCCTTGTTCCTGGGCGCCAATCCGCAGATCGTAAGGCAAGGCCCCTATGCCGGCTGGCGCGTGCTGGATCATGAGATCGCCGGCGGCTTTGCCTTGATCGCTGCGCTCGATCCGGTTCAGCGCAAGGCAGCGCTGGTGGGTCCCGCGGTGGATCCGGCGCAGTTCACGGGCAAGGGCAAGAAGGACAAGCCGCAACCACCAGTTGGGATTGCCGCCAATCGCCTTTCACCGGCTCAGCGCGAGCGCCTGATGGCGTTGGTCGAAGAATTCGTTGGCTTTGCTAACCGTGAGGCCGCCGCCGCCCAGATCGCGGCGATCCGGGCCGATGGCCCGGCCAAGCTGCACTTTGCCTGGTGGGGCTCGGCCGACGATCGTACCAAACGGTTCATGTACCGGATCGCGGGGCCGTCGATCCTGATCGAATATGTCCGCGAACCACAGGCCGATGGTTCAGGAGCCAACCACGTTCACGCGATCGTCCGTGATCCGCGCAACGACTATGGCGAAGACTGGCTAGCCCGCCACTATAGCGAAGCGCGGCACCCCTAGTTGCCGCATTGGCGCACTATTGTTGACATATTTAACCAAATAGGTTATAAGCCCCACCAACAACGGGTGCGGGATCGGTAACGCGTGCCGCCCGAACCCGGCAAGGGCCGGTGCGTCAGGCATCACCCCGGATCGCGGATAACAAGCAAGGCGGCAGTGGAGCGAGCCCGGCCCGCCAGCTCCGCTGACCGCAGGGCCGCGCAGTCGGGTTTGAGGTTGTCCCCCCGCTGCCGTTCGCATTGAATAGACACCGGCCTCAGCCCGATCAGGCCAGACGGGTCCAGCGCACTGGCCGCACCCGTTGTCAGCCGCCGGGCACATGCGCCCGCAAATCCAACAGGCTACTCGTTCCGGGTCCAGATCCAGGTGCCGGCAATGGTCAGCACGGCCAGCGAAAGCCAGACCCACGGAAAGCCGACGGTGAACCAGGTAAAGGCGGCCCCGGCGCTCATCGCCAGGATCGCCGAGACCTTGGCTCTGCGGCTGATCGCCCGGCGATCGCGCCAGTCGCGCAGACCCGGGCCATAGGTGGGATGGTTATAGAGCCGCCGGGCCCATTCGGGATGGCTGCGGGCAAAGCAGAAGGCCGCCAGCAGCAGCAACGGCACGGTTGGCATGATCGGCAGTGCCACCCCGATCAGCCCCAGGCCGAGCGCGATCAGCCCGCCGGTCAGGTACAGCGGACGTGCGATCACGCGGCGTCCGTATAGCGGCTGGCGGTATCCTGAATCAGCGCGATCATGTTGGGGATCCCTTGCGTCCGGTTGGAACTCAGCTGGTTCCTCAGGTCAAAGGGTTCAAGCGCCGCGGCCATGTCCATCGCCGCGACTGCGGCGGGCGGTTGGTCCTGCACGGCGGACAGCACCAGGGCGATGATCCCCTTGGTGATCGCGGCATTGCTGTCAGCCAGAAAGTGCAGGCGGCCGTCTTCCGCGCGGGTCGGATAGACCCAGACCGAGGCCGAGCAACCGCGCACCAGCGTGGCATCGGTCTTTAGCGCATCGGGCATCGGCTCCAGCTCGCGGCCCAGCTCGATCAGCAGGCGATAGCGTTCATCGCCTTCGAGGAACTCATATTCGTCAAGTATGTCGGTCAGGCTGCGCATGGGGGGCATTTAGGGGCTGGGGCAACTATCGCAACCCTGACCTTGTGCGGTGAGATGGGGCCTTAACCGGCGATCCCGCCGGGCCGGGTCAGGGCGTAGTAGATCACATAGAACCAGCCGAAGAAGCCGTGGATGATCGCCCAGAGCAGCGACTTGTGGAGGCTCCACGACACCGCGACCGCGATGGCACTGCCCAGGCCGATCCCGGCGCGGGCGGCGTGGCCCTTTACTTCACTCACAGGTCAACTCCTGCCGCAATGGCTTCAAGCTTGCGGATCCGTTCCTTCAGATCGGCAATCTCGATTCGGGCCATGCCGGCAGGATTGCCCTGGTCAGGCCCGCCGCGCTGGGCTTCCAGCTCGCGGGCCTTGAAGGCCAGCCAGCCCTGCCAGCCCTTGAGGGCAGCAGCGGTCATCATGGCGATCGCGGCCAGCAGGCTGAGCGCAATCATGAGGTTTTCGGTGAACATGGCGGTTCTCCTCGGCTTATCTCTCAATCCTGCGGGCCGCGCAGGCTTTCAATCTCGTTGGCCAGGGCGGCAGCGCCGCGGCCATCAGTGGCAATGCGTTCCAGCACCTTGATCCGTTCGCGCAGGTCACTCACTTCGCGCAGCAGCTCTTCCTCGCGCTGGCTGGGCAACGCTGCGTTCGGCAGCGGCGAGCCATCGCCCATCATCCCGTACTTGCGCATCTTGCGGGCTTCGCGCCACGCGCTGCGATCCAGCCCGTGTTTGGAGCGATAGATGCCCGCGACCACGACAATCAGCACGATCAGGACCACCATGATTTGGCCGCCGTTCATCAAACTTCCCCTTCCCGTATCCGCAATCAGTTCTTCACGCCGTCAGGCAGCTGGCGCAGCGCCTCGATCTGGCTTGTCAGGCCATAGCCGCCGTCGGTGACGATCCGTTCGACATTGGCGAGCCGGTCCTTGATCGAACCAAGCTCGGCCCGCAGCTGGGCGTTTTCCTGGCTGAGCAGCTTGATCCGCTCGACTTCCTCGCTCGAGGTCTTGGGATAGACCGCCTGGCCCCAGGCCCCGTCGAGCGGGTAGCCGTTCTTTACCCGCATCCAGGTGGTGATCACCCAGCCGGCCACCACGGCAATGCCGACAGGAATGATGGCGGAAATCAACTGCAGCTTGACGGGATCCATCACACGGTCTCCTTGGTGGGGGCAGTAAGGGCCACGCGTTCGTCGCGCAGCGCCTCGATCTGCGCGGCAACATTCTCGCTCTTGTCGGTAGCAATCCGTTCCAGCACGCGGATGCGGTGCTCCAGCCGCTCGATCACATCGCTGCGATCTGGCGAACCGGGCTTGGCACCCTGAGCGCCGATTTCGGCAATCCGTTCCTTGTGCTCCAGGCGGCGCAGATAGGTCTTGGTGATGATGCTGATCACCCCGACGATGCTGCCCATCGCCACTGCCAGCCCCATGAATTCCCCGAATTCCATCAGTTCTTTTCCTTGATTTCGCTGTCGCGCAGCGCCTCGATCTGGGCGGCGACATTGATGCTCTTGTCGGTCACGATCCGCTCCAGCACCTTCACCCGGTCGGCAAAGTGGGTCAGCTGTTCGCGCAGTTCGGCGTTCTCAGCCTTGAGCGCTTCATTGGCCTTGGTGTCGGCGCGGACAGTCTTGCCGCCCCATTCGTCTTCCAGGGCATAGCCGTGACGCGCGCGGATCCAGTTGTTGATCAGCCAGCCACCAGTGGAAATGGCGATGATCATAATTACGAAAGTTGGGCCCCCGAAATCCATCAGCGGACCTCCTTTTCACGGCTGTCGAGCAGAGCCTCGACCTTGCGGGCATCGCGCAGCGCTTCGATCTGGCTGGCGACGTCATAGCCCTTTTCGGTGACGATCCGCTCCAGCACCCGCACCCGCTCTTCCAGCTCGGAATTGCTGGTCGTGTATTGGGCGGCCTTTTCGGCGGTCGCCTGGGCGTTGATTTCGGCAACCTTCTGCAAGTGCTTGGTCCAGATTGCGATAATCGGGATACAAAGCGCCACGATCGGGATCATGACTGCTATCTGTGCAGGTTCCATTGGTATTCTCCCCCATCCAGGAAACGGTTAGCGCAGGCGTTCGATTTCCTCGGACAGGCGCGGGTTGGACGAAACGTAGTGCAGCTCGATGTCGGCCAGGCGGCGGTCAAGCTCGCGGAAGCTGGCGCGCACTTCACGGGCGGTGCGGGCGGGCGACTGGCGCACCCCCTGCCAGAAGCGCTGCTCCTGCCGGTCGGTGTAATAGAGGTGCTGCGGCTTGCGCTCCGAAAAGATACCCAGGCCGAAGTAGACCAGCGGGATGATGCCAACGCCCATCAGGGTCAGGGCAACCGCGCCCAGGCGAACCCACAGCACGTCGACCCCGGTGTAATCGGCGATCCCGGCGCAAACGCCCATGATCTTGCCATTGATCTTGTCGCGATAGAATTTGGTGCGCGGCGTGTTCACTTGCCGGTCCTCCCCTTGCTGGCAATCATGCGGTCGAAATCGCGCTGGCTGCGATCGCTCAGCTGGCCGCCGAATTCGCGTTCATCGGCCAGGCGCTGCGGATGGAAATCCGGGTTGTCGGCGGCGACCAGGCGCTCGACCGTTTCGACCCGGTCCTGCAGCCGGCGGGCCAGGCTGTAGAGTTCCTCCAGCATGGCTTCATCGTCGGTGGTCAGGGTGGCGGCGGTCTTCCAGCGGGTGACATAGTGCAGGATCACCCAGGGCAGGCCGACAAAGATCGACAGGATTGCGACTAGCGGTACAAAATCATCCACGGCTCAGGCCTCCTTGCTGTCGTCAGCGTTGCCCGACAGAGCCCGCTTCATCGCTTCCAGTTCCTCGTCGATCTTGTCCTGACCGGCGAGCGCCGAGATTTCATCTGCCAGGCTCGGCTGGCTGCGACCATCGGCCAGGCTCAGTGCATCGGCGCGGCCTTCGGCATAGTCGACCCGGCGTTCCAGCTGGTTAAAGCGGGCCATCGCCTCGTCCACCCGCTCGCTGGCCAGCAGCGTGCGCAGCTTGACGCGGTTCTCGGCGCTTTCGAGCCGCGCGGCGATCGCGGTCTGGCGGCTGCGGGCCTCGCGCAGGCGGGTCTGCAGCTTTTCGATGTCCATCTCATAGGCGCGCAGCGCATCGTCGAGCACGGCGATCTCGGCCTTGAGCTGGTCGGCCATGTCGGAGGCCTTCTTCTTTTCGACCAGCGCGGCGCGGGCCAGGTCCTCGCGGTCCTTTGACAGCGCGAGCTGGGCCTTTTCGCCCCAGTCAGCCTGCAGCCGGTCCAGCTTGACCGTGTGGCGGTGCATTTCCTTCTGGTCGGCAATGGTGCGGGCCGCGCTGGCGCGCACTTCGACCAGGGTTTCCTCCATCTCGAAGATGATCATGCGGATCATCTTTTCCGGGTCATCCGCCTTATCCAGCAGGTCGGTGAAATTGGCGGCGATGATGTCACGGGTGCGGCTGAAAATGCCCATCCAGGGAACTCCGGTGGAAGAAGAGGAAGATGCGGTCGGGGTCGGCGAGCGGCGCAGGCGCTCCACTTCGCTATCGAAGCGGGAGGCGCGGTGCGCCGCGGTGAAAAGGGTTTGGGCCGGAGCTTCGCGGCGGGGGGACTGGGAACCGCCGGCGGGGGGTTCGGAAGCATCCGGCCCAAGGGGGGAAAGGGGGTCGTCCACGCGCTTGTTCACCGCGTCAGGCCTGCTGCGCCGCAGCCGACTGATCGGCGGCGGCCAGGACCGGGGCGCGGTCCATCTGCTGGGCCATGACAAAGACGTTCATCGCCAGCATGGCTGCAACCGAAGCCAGGATGGCCTTGTCGAGCTTGGAACGCTGGGAGAGGGGCTTGGCGAACATGGTAGGTGTCCTTCGTTGGTGTTGTTCACCTTTCAGCAAGCAGCGTGCCAATTTATCCGAGTGGCTGTTTTCTGCGCCTTTCCCAGCAATTCGACGAACGACGTGTAGTGGATATTGCGCGATGTTGGGAAAATCCGCTATCTGTTGGGAATGGAACGCGACACCCAGTTCATTGGCCAGTCCGGAGCCTTCCTCGATGCGGTCGAACGGACCAGCCGCGCTGCGCCGCTGCGCCGCCCGGTGCTGGTGATCGGGGAACGCGGAACCGGCAAGGAACTGATCGCCGAACGCCTCCACCAGCTCAGCAAACGCTGGGCGGAGCCGCTCATCACGCTGAACTGCGCGGCGCTGCCGGAGACATTGATCGAGGCGGAGCTGTTTGGTCATGAGGGGGCGTCCAAGCCGGTGCGGGTCGACGTCCGGATCGTCGCCGCCACCAACGAGGACCTGCCGCGCCTGGCCGAAGAGGGCAAGTTCCGCTCTGACCTGCTCGACCGGCTGAGCTTCGAGGTGATCACCCTGCCGCCGCTGCGGGTGCGCGAAGGCGATATCCGGGTCCTCGCCGAATACTTCGGCCGCCGCATGGCCAGCGAACTGCGCTGGGAAGACTGGCCCGGCTTTTCCGACGCGGCGATGCAGCAGCTGGAGGATTACCAGTGGCCTGGCAACGTGCGCGAACTGCGCAACGTGATCGAACGCGCGGTCTATCGCTGGGACGATTGGGGCACGCCGGTCTCGCACATCGTGTTCGATCCGTTCGACAGCCCGTGGAAGCCTTCGCCGATGATGACGGCGGGCAGCGGCCGGGCAACGGGTGCGCCTTCATCCGCTCCTGCGGCGCCAGCGCCCTCGGTCCAGCTCGATGCGATCAGCGATCTCAAGGCTGCCGTTGATGCGCATGAAAAAGCGATCGTCGAACAGGCGCTCGCCCGGCATCGCTACAACCAACGTCAGACCGCCAAGGCGCTGGGCCTCAGCTATGACCAGCTGCGCCACTGCATGAAGAAGCACGGGCTGATGGAGCGCGGCGGATAGCCCTTGCATTTGGCAGGGACTCAGCCTAATTGGCCGCCATCCCGAAATTGTGAAGCGATCGAGGGGCTGGCGCCGCAAGGGGCCGGCGCCGAACCGCTTTGCATGACCGGTCACACACGGAGAACCCGTTTGGCGGATATCGCGCGCCTGATCGAGATTGTTGAGCCCGAGGCCGAGGCCCTGGGCTTCGAGCTCGTGCGTGTGATCGTGTTCGGCAAGAGCGAGGTGGGTGACGAGGAAGTCACGCTCCAGATCATGGCCGAGCGGCCCGACACCGGCCAGCTGGTGATCGAGGACTGCGCCGAACTCTCGCGCCGCGTTTCAGATGCGCTCGATGCGCTGGAGGAAGCTGGGGAAGTGCTGATCGAGGAGGCTTACCGCCTTGAGGTCAGCTCGCCCGGGATCGACCGGCCGCTGACCCGCGCCAAGGACTTCAGCAACTGGGCCGGGCATGAAGCCCGCATCAGCCTGAAGAATCCCGTGGATGGCAACCGCAAGAGCCTCCAGGGCGAACTGATCGGCATCGAAGACGATGTCGTGACGATTGAAGACAAGAAGTCGGGCCGGGTATCCTTCCCGCGCGCCGATATCCATTCCGCCAAGCTGGTCCTGACGGACAAGCTGATTGCCGCCACTCGCCCGCTGGACACCAGCGGTGCCGATGAAATTGTCGAAGAACAGGAAGACTGAACATGGCCAGTCCGATTTCCGCCAACCGCGCCGAACTGCTGGCGATCGCCACCTCGGTCGCCAACGAGAAGCTGATCGACAAGTCGATCGTGATCGAGGCGATGGAAGAAGCGATCCAGAAGTCTGCACGCAACCGCTATGGTGCCGAGAACGACATCCGCGCCAAGCTCGATCCGCGCACCGGCGATCTGCGCCTGTGGCGCGTGGTCGAAGTGGTTGAGGTGGTTGAGGACTACTTCAAGCAGGTTGACCTGAAGCAGGCCGAAAAGCTGCAGCCGGGCGCCCAGATCGGTGACTTCATCGTCGATCCGCTGCCGCCGGTGGACCTGGGCCGCATTGACGCCCAGTCGGCCAAGCAGGTGATCTTCCAGAAGGTCCGCGATGCCGAGCGCGATCGCCAGTACGAAGAATTCAAGGACCGCGCCGGCGAACTGGTGACGGGCGTGATCAAGTCGGTCGAATTCGGCCATGTGATCGTCAACCTGGGCCGCGCCGAAGGCGTGATCCGCCGCGATCAGCAGATCCCGCGCGAAGTCGCCCGTGTGGGTGAGCGCGTCCGCGCCTGGATCATGAAGGTGGAGCGCCAGAACCGCGGTCCGCAGATCTTCCTCAGCCGCGCGCACCCCGAATTCATGAAGAAGCTGTTCGCGCAGGAAGTGCCCGAAATCTACGATGGCATCATAGAGATCAAGGCCGCCGCCCGCGATCCGGGTAGCCGCGCCAAGATCGGCGTGATCAGCCGCGACAGCAGCATTGACCCGGTCGGCGCCTGCGTCGGCATGAAGGGCAGCCGCGTCCAGGCGGTCGTCCAGGAAATGCAGGGCGAAAAGATCGACATCATCCCCTGGAGCGAAGACACCGCGACCTTCGTGGTCAACGCGCTCCAGCCGGCCACGGTCAGCCGCGTGGTGATCGACGAGGAAGAAAGCCGCATCGAAGTGGTCGTCCCTGACGATCAGCTGAGCCTGGCGATCGGTCGCCGCGGCCAGAACGTGCGCCTTGCCAGCCAGCTGACCGGTTCGCAGATCGACATCATGACCGAGCAGGAAGCGAGCGAGAAGCGGCAGAAGGAATTCGCCGAGCGTTCGAAGATGTTCGAGGAAGAGCTCGACGTCGATGAAACCCTCTCGCAGCTGCTGGTGGCCGAAGGCTTCAGCGAGCTGGAAGAAGTGGCCTATATCGAGCTGGCCGAACTCGCCACGATCGAAGGCTTCGACGAGGAACTGGCCGAGGAACTGCAGAGCCGCGCCACCGAAGCGCTGGAACGCCGCGAGGAAGCCTCGCGTGCGGCCCGCCGCGAACTCGGCGTCGAGGACGCGCTGGCCGAGCTGCCGCATTTGACCGAAGCCATGCTGGTCACGCTCGGCAAGGCCGGGATCAAGACCCTCGACGATCTGGCTGACCTGGCCACCGACGAACTCATTGCCAAGAAGCGCACCGAACAGCGCCGCCGCGATGGCAGCGCCCCGCGCCGCTCTGCGCGCGACGAGGACAAGGGCGGTGTGCTGGGCGATTATGGCCTGACCGAGGAACAGGGCAACGAGATCATCATGGCGGCCCGCGCCCACTGGTTCGAAGACGAGCCAGCCGCAGAGGAGGCCGCCGATGCGGATTCCTCACAATGAGCCGCTAGGTTCCGACACCTCTGGGCAGCCGGCCAGGAATGATCCTGAGCGGCGCTGCATCCTGACCGGGGACCACGGTTCCCGAGATGATCTGCTGCGCCTGGCGATCTCGCCCGACGGTCTGGTCCTGCCCGATGCCCTGGCGCGTGCGCCGGGGCGGGGTGCCTGGATCGGCGTCAGCCGCGAGCAGCTTCAGGAAGCGATCACCAAGGGCAAGCTGAAAGGCGCGCTCGCCCGGGCCTTCAAGGGCGCGGCGCTGGAGATCCCGGCTGACCTGCCTGCCAAGATCCAAGCCGCGCTGATCCGTGCGCTGACCGACCGGCTGGGGCTGGAATACAAGGCCGGCCGCCTGCTGGTCGGTTCCGACCGGATCGCCGAGAACGCCCGAGCGGGCAAGGTCACCCTGCTGGCCCATGCCGCCGACGCCAGCGCGGATGGCTCGCGCAAGCTCGATCAAGCCTGGCGCGTGGGCGAAGGGCGCGAGGGCTCCGGCATGGCCGGGATCACCTTGCCACTGGACCGGGCGGCGCTGTCTGTGGCATTGGGCCGCGACAACGTCGTCCATCTGGCACTGACCGATCACGCCGCGGCCGAGCGGATTGGCGCACCCTTGCGCCGTCTGCTCCGTTTTCTGGGCCGCGCGGAACAGACTGGTGAACAAGACACGCTGCCGGATGCAGGCCTTGCTGGCCCGTCCGCAGTCGACGACGAATTGAACGAAGGGTATTGAGACGATCATGAGCGATAGCGACAACAAACCGACTCTGGGCCGCAAGCCGCTGGGCCTCAAGAAGTCGGTCGAAGCGGGCCAGGTCCAGCAGACCTTCAGCCACGGCCGCACCAACAAGGTGGTGGTCGAGGTGAAGAGCCGCAAGCTCATCCGCAAGCCGGGTGAAGCCCCAGTTGCTGCCCCGCCGCCGGCTCCGGTCGCTGCGCCTGCCCCGGCTCCGGTCGCTCCGCCGCCGCCGCCGCGTCCGGCTGCCTCGAACGAAACCCCGCAAGAACGGGTCGCCCGCCTCCAGCGCGAGGCTGAGGAAGCCCGCCTGGCGACGCTCGAAGAGCAGACCCGCCGCGAAGCCGAAGCGCGCCAGAAGGCGCTCGAGGATGAGCGTCAGCGCGCCGAGCAGAACCGCAAGGCCGAGGCGGAAGCCGCTGCTGTCGAAGCGCAGCCCGCTCCGCCGGCCGAGGCCGAACCCGAGGCCGCTGACGACAGCGCTGTCGAGGCGCCCCGCGATGGCGGCAATGAAGCGCCGGCCCCGCGCCGCTTCACACCTGTCGCTGCGCCCAAGCGTCCTGAGCCGGCCAAGAAGCCGGCCCACCCGACCCGCGACCGCAAGGGCGGGGACGAGCGCCGCAGCGGCAAGCTGACCGTTACCCGCGCACTCAACGAGGACGAAGGCGCCCGCGCCCGCAGCCTCGCCGCGCTGAAGCGCGCCCGCGAAAAGGAAAAGCGCGCGCACTTTGCTGGCCAGTCGGCCCCGCGCGAAAAGCAGGTCCGCGATGTCGTGGTACCCGAGGCGATCACTGTCCAGGAACTGGCCAACCGCATGGCGGAAAAGGGCGCGGACCTGGTCAAGGCGCTGTTCAAGATGGGCATGATGGTCACCGTCAATCAGACGATCGACCAGGACACGGCCGAACTGCTGGTCGAGGAATTCGGCCACAACATCCAGCGCGTTTCGGAAAGCGATGTCGATATCGACACCAGCGAAGACGTCGATCTGCCCGAAACGCTCAAGACCCGTCCGCCGGTCGTCACGATCATGGGCCACGTCGACCACGGCAAAACCAGCCTGCTCGATGCCCTGCGCGGCACCGACGTGGTCAAGGGTGAAGCCGGCGGCATCACGCAGCACATTGGCGCCTACCAGATCAAGACCAAGGGCGGTGAGCTGATCACCTTCCTTGATACCCCGGGCCACGAAGCCTTCACCGAAATGCGCATGCGCGGGGCCAATGTCACCGACATCGTCATCCTGGTGGTGGCCGGCGATGACGGGATCATGCCGCAGACGATCGAGGCGATCAATCACACTAAGGCGGCCGGCGTGCCGATGATCGTGGCGATCACCAAGGCTGACCGCAACGAATACAACGCCCAGAAGATCCGCGAACGCCTGCTCGAACACGAAGTCGTGGTCGAAGCCATGTCGGGCGACGTTCAGGATGTCGAAGTTTCGGCCAAGACCGGGGCTGGTCTTGATCAGCTGATCGAGAAGATCCTGCTCCAGGCCGAACTGCTCGAGCTCAAGGCCAATCCGGATCGGCCCGCCGAAGCCACGGTGATCGAAGCCAAGCTCGACAAGGGCAAGGGTCCGCTCGCCACCGTGCTGATCACGCGCGGCACGCTGAAGGTCGGCGATATCCTGGTGGTCGGCGTCCATTCGGGCCGCGTCCGTGCCATGCTCGATGACAAGGGTCGCCAGATCAAGGAAGCCCCGCCGGCGCTGCCGGTCGAGGTCCTGGGCATCGGCGGCGTGCCGATGGCAGGCGATACCCTGACCGTGGTCGAAAGCGAGGCCCGCGCCCGCGAGGTTGCCGCCTTCCGCCATGAAAAGGCGACGGCGAAGCGCACCACTTCGGCTCCCGCCAGCCTCGAGAACATGTTCTCGGCGCTCTCGGCCAAGCAGACCGTGATCGAGTACCCGGTGGTCATCAAGGCCGACGTCCAGGGCTCGACCGAAGCGATCGTCAATGCGCTCAACCGCCTTTCGAACGACGAGATCAAGGTCAAGGTGCTGAGCGCCGGCGTCGGGGCGATCACCGAAGGCGACGTGTCGCTGGCCTCGGCCTCGAACGCCCCGATCATTGGCTTCAACGTCCGTCCCAATGCCAAGGCCCGCGAGCTGGTGGACCGCAACAAGACGCGGATGAAGTACTTCGACGTGATCTATCACCTGACCGAGGACGTCGCCAAGGAAATGGCTGGCATCTGGGGTCCGGAGCGGATCGAAAACGTCGTCGGCCGCGCCGAGGTCAAG
>JAJTFU010000014.1:23579-31569 GCA_021299075.1 Novosphingobium sp.
CCGAGGTCAAGGAAGTGTTCCCGGCCGGCAAGCGCGACAAGGCTGCAGGCCTGCTGGTGCTCGAAGGCGGGATCCGCAAGGGCCTGTTCGCGCGCCTCACACGCCAGGACGTCATCGTTTCGAAGACTGTCATCGCCTCGCTGCGCCGCTTCAAGGACGATGTCCCCGAAGTCCGCGCCGGTCTGGAGTGCGGCGTCGTGCTGCAGGATACTAACGACATCAAGCCGGGCGACATGCTCGAAGTGTTTGAGGTCGAGGAGCGTGAACGGACGCTGTGATGGCAGACGCCGCGCCGCAGCCGAACTACTATGACCTGATGGGATCGGAGATCATTGACTTCGATCCCGTCAGCGAAACCGTGACCATGCGCTTCGTCGCGCCCGATTGCTTCATCACCGGGCGGGGCGGCGTGCAGGGCGGGCTGGTGGCCGGCTTCCTGGACGAAGTGATGGGCCGCGCCCATGTCCAGGCGACCAATGGTGCCGAAGCCCCGCTCAACCTCGATATTTCGATGAGCCTGCTGAAGCTCGTGCCGCCGGGGCCAATGCTGGCCAAGGGGCGCGTCCTGCGCCGCGGCAAGCGTGCGATCTTCCTGGAAGGTGAGCTTTACGATCCGAGCGGCGAGGTAATCTACGCCCGCGCCACTTCGACCGCGATTCCCACCCCGGTTCCGCCGCAGGTGGCATGATGGCCCGCGCTCCCGCCACGCCTGAAACCCGCTCGGTCCGCTTGCTCAAGGTGGGCGAACAGGTGCGCCACGTGATCAGCGATCTGCTGACCCGGCAGATGGTGCATGACGAAGTGCTGACCGCGCACTCGGTCTCTGTCACCGAAGTGCGGATGAGCCCGGACCTGCGCCACGCGGTGGTCTTCGTGAAGCCGATGCTGGGCGCGGACGAGGAGCTGGTGCTAAAGGCGCTGCGCACCCACACGGCCTTCTTCCAGAAGGAAGTGGCCGGCAAGCTGCGGCTGAAATATGCCGCCAAGATCCGCCAGGTCGGCTTCATGGGCATCGCCAGCAAGATCGACGCCCTGCTGGCCGACCCCAAGGTCAAGCGCGACCTTGGTGAGGATAAGGCGGGCGATTAGCCCGGCGTCATCCGCGCCTGGATGGTAATCGTCACCTTCTTGCCGACAATCGCGCTGTAAGCGGTCATCCCGAACTCGCGGCGGTCGATCACGGTGCGGGCCGATAGCTCGACCGGATCGCGGCCGGTTACCCTCGCGGGCGGATCGCGGAAGGTCACGGCCAGCACGGCCGGCCGGGTCACCCCGCGCGCGGTCACTTCGCCGGCGACCGTGGCGGTGGTCGGCCCGGTCATCTGCATCCGCTGACCAGCAAAGCGCACCGTGGGATAACGCTCGACATCGAAGAAGTCCTTGCCGCGCAGCCGGTTAAGGGTGACCTGGTCCCCCGCAGTCAGCCGCCGCGCGTCGATCTCGACATCAAGGCCGATCGTGTCGAGCTGCTCAGGCGACAGGGCGATCCGCCCGTTCATCTGCGGGAAGCGCGCCGTCTTGCTGGCGATGCCCATGAAGCCGACCTGGGCACTGACCATTGAGCGCGTGGTATCGATCTGATAGCGGTAGCTGGGCTGCGCGGCACCCAGCAGCAGCGGGGCCAAGGCCGCGAGTGGCAGGCACATCAACAGGCGCAAACGCGCTCTCCTCTCATCCCCTGCCATGGCTGACCCTGCGCGCCAGTGGCCGCGAAGTCAACGCCGCGTCCGTTCGCTCTGGCCTTTGGCGGGAAAGACCCTATCTCACCCGCGATGGCCAAGCTCTACTTCTACTATGCCTCGATGAATGCGGGCAAATCGACCACGCTGCTCCAGGCGGACTTCAATTACCGCGAACGCGGGATGACCACCATGCTGTGGACCGCGGCGCTGGATGACCGCGGCGGCGACCGTGCGATCGAGAGCCGGATTGGCCTTCACGCCGAAGCCCACCGCTTTGCCGCCGGGACCGATCTGTGGGAGCGGGTGATGGCCGCACACCGAGTTGAGCCGCTGGCCTGCGTGCTGGTCGATGAGGCGCAGTTCCTGACCAAGGAGCAGGTCTGGCAACTGGCGCGGCTGGCCGACGAAGGGGGCATTCCGGTGGTCTGCTATGGCCTGCGGACCGATTTCCAGGGTGAGCTGTTCCCGGGTTCGGCCGCGCTCCTGGGCATTGCGGATTCGCTGGTCGAACTGAAGGGCGTCTGCCACTGCGGCCGCAAGGCGACGATGAACCTGCGGGTCGATGAAAGCGGCGCGGCGGTCAAGCAGGGGGCCCAGACCGAGATCGGCGGCAATGACCGCTATGTGGCACTGTGCCGCAAGCATTTCAGCGAGGCACTCAGCGCATGAACGAAACCCTGTTCCAGGCGGCGGCGCTGATCGTGCCGCTGGTTATCGCCATTGTCTTTCACGAGGTGGCGCATGGCTGGACTGCCCGTGCCCTGGGCGATCCGACGGCTGCGCAGATGAAGCGGCTCAGCCTCAATCCCTTCCGCCACGTCGATCCGGTCGGCACGATCCTGGTCCCCGGCGCGCTGGCGCTGGCCAAGGGGCCGATCATGGGCTGGGCCAAGCCTGTGCCGGTGGTCAAGAGCCGCTTGCGCAACCCGCGCTTCGGGATGATGGCCGTCGCGGCGGCCGGGCCGGGCAGCAACCTGGTGCTCGCTGCCGTCGGCGCGATCCTGCTGGGTCTGGTGATGGGCGGCTATCAGGCGCTGCAGGAGCCGTCGCTGGTGGCGCGGTTCGTGGCGCTTAACCTGTTCAACTTCATCACGATCAACGTCTTCCTGGCGCTGTTCAACCTGTTGCCGATCCCACCCTTCGATGGTTCGCACATTGTCGAGGGCTTGCTGCCCGAACGCGCCGCCGCGCAGTATGAGCGGCTGCGGCCGCTGGGTTTTCCGATCATCCTGCTGCTGATCGTGGTCCTGCCCTGGCTGGTCCCCGGCTTCGATCCGGTCGGCAAGCTGGTGGTGCCGCCGGTCCAATGGCTGACCGGCCAATACATGGCCCTGGCCGCCGTCTTCGCCGGGGGCTGAGCCCGTGCCGCACGGCTGGATCATTCTCGACAAGCCGCTTGGGCTAGGCAGCACGCAGGCGGTCGGCGCGGTCAAGCGCGTCTGCCGCGAGGCGGGTCTTGGCAAGGTCAAGGTCGGCCACGGCGGCACGCTCGATCCGCTGGCCACCGGCGTCCTGCCGATCGCGCTGGGCGAGGCGACCAAGCTGTGCGGGCGGATGCTCGATGCCACCAAGACCTATGCTTTCACGGTGCAGTTCGGGACGGAGACCGACACACTGGACCTGGAAGGCAAGGTAATCGCCGAAAGCCCGGTGCGCCCGACCCTGGCCGATGTTGAAGCCGTGCTGCCGCGCTTTACCGGGCCGATCGAGCAGGTTCCGCCGGCCTATTCTGCGCTCAAGGTCGACGGGGAGCGGGCCTATGACCTAGCCCGCAAGGGCACGGCGGTGGAGCTGAAATCGCGCAGCGTGACGATCCACGACCTGACAATCGGCGCGGCCGATGCCGATAGCGTCACCCTGGTCGCCAGTGTTTCGAAAGGCACCTACATTCGCTCCCTCGCCCGTGACATCGCACTGGCGCTCGGCACGGTCGGTCATGTCACCATGCTGCGACGGCTGAAAGCCGGGCCGTTCGGGATCGATCAGGCGATTTCACTGGACAAATTGAACGAAGTGGGTAAGGGCGCGCCACTTGAGAACGTACTCTTGCCGCTGGAGGCAGGGCTGGTCGACATCCCGGCTCTCAACCTCAGTCCGGAACAGGCAAGCATGGTCCGACAGGGCCGGGTTCTGACCGGACTGCCCCACACCGACGGGCTACATTGGGCGAAGGCGGGACCTGTTCCTGTTGCGCTGGTAGAGCTTTTCGGTGGCGCCGCCACGGTGGTGCGGGGGTTCAACCTTTCCGATGTCGCGGAGTGAATGACATGTCGGTTACTGCCGAAAAGAAGCAAGAAATCATCAACGACAACGCCCGCGCCAAGGGTGATACCGGTTCGCCGGAAGTCCAGGTGGCCATCCTGACCAGCCGCATCAACACGCTGCAGGGTCACTTCAAGGATCACCACAAGGACAACCACTCGCGCCGCGGCCTGCTGATGATGGTCAACAAGCGCCGCTCGCTGCTCGACTACCTGAAGAAGAAGGATGTCGACCGGTACAACGCGCTCATCGCCAAGCTTGGTCTGCGCAAGTAACCAGCGGAGCGGCCCCTAGCGGGCCGCTTTTGCTATCAGCGCCATTCGCAATTCGGCGAAGGGCGCCCCGGGGCCCAAGATGCCCCACACCGGACCGGGACGGAATCCCCGGCAGCAAAACCCGCGCGAAAGCATTTGGGCAATAGGGCCCGCGGGCAAAGGAAAATCGAATGTTCGACGTCAAAACCGTATCAATGGAGTGGGGCGGAAAGACCCTCACCCTCGAAACCGGCCGCATTGCCCGTCAGGCTGACGGCGCGGTCCTCGCCACCTATGGCGAAACTGTCGTGCTCTGCGCCGTCACGGCCGCCAAGAGCGTCAAGGAAGGGCAGGATTTCTTCCCGCTCACCGTCCACTACCAGGAAAAGTATTTCGCAGCCGGCCGCATCCCGGGCGGCTTCTTCAAGCGCGAACGTGGCGCCACGGAAAAGGAAACGCTGGTTTCCCGCCTGATCGACCGTCCGGTCCGTCCGCTGTTCCCCGAAGGCTTCTACAACGAGATCAACGTGATCGCCCAGGTGCTGTCCTATGACGGCGAGTGCGAACCCGATGTGCTGGCGATGATCGCCGCCTCGGCCGCCCTCACCATCTCGGGCGTACCCTTCATGGGTCCGATCGGCGCGGTTCGCGTGGGCTACAAGGACGGTGAATACCTCCTCAACCCCAAGCAGGAAGCTGCGATCAAGGAAGGCGAGCTCGATCTCGTCGTCGCCGCCACCGGCAATGCCGTGATGATGGTCGAATCCGAAGCCAAGGAGCTGTCGGAAGAGATCATGCTCGGCGCCGTGATGTTCGCGCACGAAGAGTGCAAGAAGGTTGCGGGCCTGATCATCGACCTGGCCGAGAAGGCTGCGAAGGATCCGTGGGAAATCGCGATCTCCGACAATTCGGCGATCAAGGCGAAGCTCAAGGACCTGATCGGCAAGGACATCGCCGCCGCCTACAAGCTGACTGACAAGTCGGCCCGCTCGGCCGCGCTGAACGCTGCCCGTGACAAGGCCAAGGAAGCCTTCGCGAACGAAGACGCGCAGACCCAGATGGTCGCAATCAAGTCGGTCAAGAAGGTCGAAGCTGACATCGTGCGCGGCGCGATCCTCAAGGACGGGACCCGCATCGATGGCCGCAAGGTCGATCAGGTTCGTCCGATCGAATCGATCGTTGGCTTCCTGCCGCGGACTCACGGTTCGGCGCTGTTCACTCGCGGTGAAACGCAGGCGATCTGCACCACCACCCTGGGCACCAAGGACGCGGAGCAGATGGTCGACGGGCTCGAAGGCCTGTCTTACCACAACTTCATGCTGCACTATAACTTCCCGCCCTATTCGGTCGGTGAAGTGGGCCGCTTCGGGGCGCCGTCGCGCCGCGACACCGGCCACGGCAAGCTCGCCTGGCGCGCGCTGCAGGCCGTGCTGCCCAGCAAGGAAGAGTTCCCCTATACGATCCGCGTGGTCTCGGACATCACCGAGTCCAACGGTTCGTCGTCGATGGCCACCGTCTGCGGCGGCGCGCTCTCGATGATGGACGCCGGCGTGCCGCTGAAGCGCCCGGTTTCGGGCATCGCGATGGGCCTGATCCTCGAAGGCGACGAGTTCACCGTGCTGTCCGACATCCTGGGTGACGAAGATCACCTGGGCGACATGGACTTCAAGGTGGCCGGCACCAGCGAAGGCATCACCACGATGCAGATGGACATCAAGGTGGCCGGCATCACGAAGGAAATCTTCGAAGCTGCTCTGAACCAGGCCAAGGGCGGCCGCGCCCACATCCTGGGCGAGATGACCAAGGCACTGGGTTCGGCCCGGACCGAACTGTCGGCTCATGCACCGCGCATCGAAACGATCCAGATCGACAAGTCGAAGATCCGTGACGTGATCGGGACCGGCGGCAAGGTGATCCGCGAGATCGTGGCCACCACCGGCGCCAAGGTCGACATCGACGATGAAGGCCTGATCAAGGTTTCCTCGTCCGACCTGTCGCAGATCGAAGCTGCCAAGCAGTGGATCCTCGGCATCGTCGAGGAACCCGAAGTGGGCAAGATCTACGACGGCAAGGTCGTGACGATCGTCGACTTCGGCGCTTTCGTGAACTTCATGGGCGGCAAGGACGGTCTCGTCCACGTTTCCGAAATGAAGAACGAGCGCGTTGAAAAGCCGACTGACGTGGTTTCGGAAGGCCAGGCCGTGAAGGTCAAGGTCCTCGAGATCGATCCGCGCGGCAAGGTCCGCCTGTCGATGCGCGTCGTCGATCAGGAAACCGGCGCCGAGCTGGAAGACACCCGCCCGCCGCGCGAACCGCGCGAACCGCGGGGCGATCGCGGCGATCGCGGTGACCGTGGCGGCGACCGCCGTCCGCGCCGTGATGGCGACCGCGGTGGCCGTGGCGGCGATCGTGGTGGCCGCGGTGGCGACCGTGATCGCGGTCCGCGTCGTGACCGGGAAGAGGGCGGCAATCCCGACCACATCCCGGCCTTCCTGAAGGGCGACGACTAAGTCCTCGCCGTTCACGGCTGAACGAAATTGGGGGATCGCGTTCGCGCGGTCCCCTTTTTCGTTGCGGCTCAGGCGGCCAGTTGGGCCGGCTTCAGTTCGCCCGGCTCGGCAATGATCACGCGGTTACGGCCGTCGAGCTTGGCCCGGTAAAGCGCCGCATCGGCCGCCCGCAGCGCGGCGCGGCGTTCCCCGGTAGCGAACACATCGGCGATCCCGGCCGAGAAGGTCACTTGCTCGATCGGTACTTCGGTGGCGCGGTTGACCAGGTGCCTGTCGGCCAGCTGGGCGCGCAGCCGGTCGAGCTTTTCGAAGGCCTCGGCCACGGTCGTGTCGCGGAACAGCACCACGAATTCCTCACCGCCGTGGCGCGCGACATGGCAGCGCTCGTCGGAAATCCGCGCCAGGTTGTCGGCCACCAGCTTCAGCACCCGGTCCCCGGCATCGTGGCCGTGGGTATCATTGACCCGCTTGAAGTGATCGATATCGCAGAAGGCCACGCAGAGCGGTTCGGCCGCCGCCCGGGCGGCGCGGTATTCCGCCTCATAGCGGGCCTCGAAGGCGCGGCGGTTGGGCAGACCGGTCAGGTGGTCTTCCTCGGCGCTGCGCCGGGTTTCCTCCAGCTTGTGCTTGAGGCTGCGGGTCTGCTCCTCGCTGCGCTGCATCGCCCGCTCGATCTCCAGCGTGCGCTTGAGCATGGCCTTGGTGATCGTGGCCAGTTCGGTGATCACGGCGCCGGTGCTGGGCACTGCCTCCAGCTTGCCAGCCTCCTTTGACAGCTCGCTGTGATAGGCATTGGTTGCCTCGCGCGCAGCGCGGCTGGTCTTGCCGAACTCTTCGACCCCCTGTTCCAGCCGCTGCATCAGCCGCTCGAGCAGTTCAGCCTCCTCGCCCATGCCCTCTTCGGCCAGCGAGTCTTCCAGCCAGTCGAGCGTCACCGGCTCGCGCGCCTGGACGCGGCGATCGATCAGGCGGACGATCTGGGGATCGTTGCCGGTCAGGTAATTGCTGGCGACGACCAAGGTCTGGGCGTTCACCTCAAGCTGGTGATAGCTCAGGAAGGCCCCGATCTCGTCAAGGTGACGGTCGCGGACCGACTGGCGGCGGTCGGTGCCGGATGCAGGTGTGTCATGAGGCGAAGCCGCGTCATCGCGCTGGCCAAGGCCCAGCCAGCCAAGCAGGCCGCCGCGCCGGTTTAGGGAAGGGTCATGTGCAGTCATGCCATGGTTAACGGCATGACCTCGAACAATTTAAGGGCGGCAGGTCAGGCGGGACAGGCGGCGCG
>JAJTFU010000193.1 GCA_021299075.1 Novosphingobium sp.
AGGTACTGGTCAGGGAAGGCCAGGACGTGATGCTCAAGCCAGGCCGCGCGGATCGCTGCAACCGTGGCGCTATCGAGCGGCGCCTTCAGGTCGACCCCGGTGATGCGCGCCCCGCACGCACCGCCAGAGGGTTCGACCTGCACGCCCATCAGTGCACCGTGTCCCCATCGACCGGCGCCGCCTCGCCACCGTCTTCACCATCGCTGCCATCGTCCGCCAGGCGGACCGCCGAGACGACATGTTCCTGGTCGGCCACGTTGAACAGCCGGACGCCAGCCGAGCCGCGACCGATCACCCGCAGGCTTTCCAGCGGCAGGCGGATCAGCTTGGCCTGGTCGGTCACCAGCATAAGCTGGTCAGCCTGGCTGGCCGGGAAGCTCGCCACCACCGGGCCATTGCGGCCGATGTTGTCAATATTGGTGATGCCCTGGCCGCCGCGGCCGGTGCGGCGATACTCGTAGGCCGAGCTGAGCTTGCCATAGCCGTTGGCGCAGACGGTAAGGATGAACTGCTCGCGCGCCTGCATTTCGGCATAGCGATCGGCAGAAAGCGATGGCTCGCCCTCCTTCTCACCCTTCCACGGGGCGAACTTGACGTACTCCTCGCGTTCCTCGCTGGTCGTGCCGACGCGGTGCAGGATCGACAGGCTGATCACCTCGTCATCGCCTTTGAGCAGCATGCCGCGTACGCCGGTTGAGGTGCGGCTGGTAAACTCGCGTACTTCGTCGCCGGCAAAGCGGATTGCCTTGCCCTGGCGGCTGGCGAGCAGCACGTCGTCGCTGGCTTCGAGCAGGGCAACGCCGATCAGGCGATCTTCGGAGTCTTCCTCGAACCGCATGGCGAACTTGCCGTTCGAAGGGATGTTGGCGAAGGCATCCATCGAATTGCGGCGGACATTGCCCTTGGCCGTGGCGAAGACGACCGACAACTTGGCCCATTCCGCCTCGTCCTCAGGCAGCGGCAGCACGGTCTGGATCGTCTCGTCCTTGTCGAGTGCTGGCAGCAGGTTGACGATCGGTCGCCCCTTGGTTGCCGGCCCGCCTTCGGGCAGGCGCCAGACCTTGAGGCGATAGACCTTGCCGGCGGTCGAGAAGAACAGCACCGGGTTATGGGTGCTGGTCACGAACATGTTGGTGACGACGTCCTCGTCCTTCGTCGCCATCCCTGCGCGGCCCTTGCCGCCGCGGTTCTGGGCGCGGAAGGTCGAGAGCGAGGTACGCTTGATGTAACCGTCCATAGTTACGGTCACGACCATCTCGTCGCGCTCGATCAGGTCCTCGTCCTCGATCCCGTCGGCAGCGGCGGTGATTTCCGAGACGCGCGGCGTGGCATAGGCATCGCGGATCTGGACCAGCTCATCCTTGAGCACGCCATAGAGCTTGGCGCGGTCGCCCAGGATCGAGAGGTATTCCTCGATCGCGATCGACAGCTCCTTGAGCTCGTCACCGATTTCGTCGCGGCCCAGCGCGGTCAGGCGGTGCAAGCGCAGGTCAAGGATTGCTCTCACCTGGACTTCGGACAGGCGGTAAGTGCCGCCTTCCTGCTCGGCGCTCGGTTCGATCGCCTCGACCAGTCTGATGTAGGGGGCGATTTCGCCAATCGGCCATTCGCGGGTCAGCAGGGCTTCGCGCGCCGCCGCCGGATTCGGCGAGCCGCGAATGATCCGCACCACTTCATCCAGGTTCGTGACGGCCACGACCAGGCCAAGCAGGATGTGGGCCCGATCGCGTGCCTTGTTCAGTTCGAACTTGGTGCGGCGGGTGATCACTTCCTCACGGAAGGTGATGAAGCTGGCGATGATGTCGCGCAGCATCAGCACTTCGGGGCGGCCGCCGCGGATTGCCAGCATATTGGCCGGGAACGAGCTTTGTGCCGGTGTGTTGCGCCACAGCTGGTTCAGCACGACCTCCGGCGTCGCATCGCGCTTGAGGTCGATCACCACGCGCACGCCAAGCCGGCTCGATTCGTCACGAATGTCGGAAATGCCTTCGATCCGCTTGTCCTTGGCGGCTTCGGCAATCTTCTCGACCAGACCGTTCTTGCCGACCTGATAGGGGATCGAGGTAAGCACGATCGAGCGCCGGTCATTCCGGCCTTCCTCGATCTCGTGGCGCGCGCGCATGATGATCGAGCCGCGGCCTTCGGTGTAGGCCTTGCGGGCTCCGGCCGTGCCCAGGATCAGTGGGGCAGTGGGGAAATCAGGCCCGGGTATGAACTCGATCAGTTCTTCCGAGGTGATCGCCGGGTTTTCGACATAGGCCAGGCAGCCGTCGATCACTTCGCCCAGGTTATGCGGCGGAATGTTGGTGGCCATGCCGACCGCGATCCCGCCTGCGCCATTGACCAGCAGGTTGGGGAAGCGGGCCGGCAGGACAGTCGGTTCCTGGCGCGAGCCATCATAGTTCTCGGTGAAATCGACCGTATCCTTGTCGAGATCGTCCAGCAGCGAGTTGGCGACGCGGGCCAGGCGCGCTTCGGTATAACGCATCGAGGCTGGTGGATCGGGGTCCATCGAGCCGAAGTTGCCCTGGCCGTCGATCAGCGGCAGGCGCATCGACCAGTCCTGGGTCATGCGCGCCAGGGCGTCATAGATCGCGCTGTCACCGT
Organism: Novosphingobium sp.; assembly: GCA_021299075.1. Lineage (GTDB taxonomy): Bacteria > Pseudomonadota > Alphaproteobacteria > Sphingomonadales > Sphingomonadaceae > Novosphingobium. Next base: position 2,608 of record JAJTFU010000193.1, read on the forward strand.
GCGGGTGATAGTTACCCATCACGTCGCCGACGATCTTGGCGCTCTTGCGGTAAGGCCGGCCGGCGACGAAGCCGCCTTCCTGGCTGGCAAACAGGATGCGGCGATGCACCGGCTTCAGGCCATCGCGCACGTCCGGCAGGGCGCGGCTGACGATCACGCTCATAGCGTAATCGAGGTAGCTGGCCTTCATCTCATCGACGATGTCGACTCGCTGAAAATCACCCTCCGGTCCGGTGGGTTCGCTGGGTTCGAATTCTGGAATATCTTGGTTGTCGCTCACGCGGAATATCGGCCGATTGTTGGCGGGAAAGTCTCGTCCAAGCGCCTAGGCCAAGCCCGGCGGAAAGACCACTACAAGCGCCGTCGGATCGCAATTTTTCCACACCCGCGGCACCTTGGCTGAACGAACGCGCCAAACTGCATTCAACGCGGGTTAAGTGCCGGTGCCATAGTGCGAAGCGACAGTTGCCAAACTGGCGTTTTGCCGTCAGTAGCAGGCACGAAAGAAGTCCGTCCGGAAACACTTTCGGGCGATCGAGGAGTGAAGTGAACGATGCGTCGCACCCAGTTTCTGACCCGTCCGGCCTATGCGCTTGCCATTGCGCTGGCTTCGCTTGGTGCCGTTGGCGTAATTGCCACCCCGGCCCAGGCCCAGAAGAAGGATGACAAGAAGGCCGCTGCTGCCACCAAGGCGCCGCAGCCGACCAAGACCTTCATTCCGGCCTATACCGAGCTCAAGACGATGCTCGATGCGGCTGCCAAGCGTCCCGACGTGATCGCGGCCAAGGCCAAGGTGACCGAGACCGAGCGGGCCTATCGTTCCGCCGTGGCCGCACGGCGCAGGAAGCTGCGCGCGGCCAGTACGATGCCTCGGTTGCGGCGCTGTCCGCGCTGCTGGCTCCGGAAAAGGCCAAGACGGAAGAAATCTTCACGAAGACCGGCAACGAGGCGGACAAGTTCTTCGCCGGGCAGCTGGGCTTTACCTATGGCGGCCTGGCGGTCGACAAGCCGATGCAGCGGCGCGGCCTGGTCGCGATGATCGACAGCGGCAACGTGCCAGCGGCTGAAGTTGGCAAGTACCACTACTATGCCGCCGGTTTCGCCTTTGACATGAAGGACTATGCTGCGGCCGAAGCATCGCTCAAGTCCGCCATCGCCGCCGGTAACAATGGTGCTGACGTCAAGGGCCTGCTGGCCGAGGCGCAGAATTCCGCTGGTCGTCCTGCCGACGCGCTGACCACGATCAAGTCGATGGTGGATAGTGCAGTTGCGGCAGGCCAGGCTCCGGCCGCCGACGTGCTCGAGCGAGCCGTGCTGATTTCATACCAGAGCAAGAGCCCTGACGCCGCCGACTGGGCAATCCGCCGCGTTGAATTCTATCCCACCCAGCTGGGCTGGGTCGCAGCCGGGCAGATTTTGCGTGAGCGGGGCAACTTCGCTGCAGCTGAATCGCTCGACATCTCGCGTGCACTCGACAAGGCCGGGGCGCTCAACTCCAATACCCAGTCAGTGCAGCGTGAATACATCGAATATCTGCAATCGGCAGTCGGCAAGGTCGGCGTGCTCTACCCGGGTGAAGTGATCAAGGTTGCCAATCAGGGCATCAGGGTCACGGC
>JAJTFU010000194.1 GCA_021299075.1 Novosphingobium sp.
TCCGATCCTGATCATTGGCCAAATTTTGCGAGCGCCAACCACGCCGCGATCAGCACGGTCAGGGCTCTGTTCGGCGAATCGTGTCCGCAAAGCATCGCCATGGCCGAAGCCTATTCGGAGAACTTTTCCGCGATCATGCGGTTCATGCGGTCACGGCCCTTCACGCTGCAACATTCGGACTTCCATCCGAAGCAGCTGTTTTTCCCGGATGCCGCTGGCGAGGGCAAGTTTGCGGTGATCGACTTCCAGTTTTCCGTCGCCGGGTCCGGCGCCACCGACATCATGCGGCTTCTGCACATGGCACCGACAACAGACGTTCGGATCGGATCGCATGAACGGCTGTTCGCGCACTATCTTGCCACGCTCGCGCGGCACGGTGTCGAAGGCTACGGCTGGGATGACCTGGCAACCGACATCAAGCTGGGGGTCATGATGACGCAGCTGATCAACTTCATCGCGCTCGACCAGACCGATGTCTCGGTCCTGCAACGGGAGTGCGAGGACTTCGGCCTCGACTGGCGCGATATCTGGTTGCTGCGCGGCGAGCGCATGGTGCGCGAACTCGACGTGCCCGGCTTCCTCCGCTCACTCTAGCCTGATCCAATCCGGTCAGCCCAACTGCTGGCGGCCCGGATCAGCTCCGTGTGCCGCCAGTCTTTTTGTCTGCTGCGAACAGCAGCTTCGCCAAATGATGCGCCGCGAGTGCCCCGGCCAGTTGCGCGGCGATGAACCCGGGGACGTCGCCCGGCGCGATCCCGGCAAAACTGTCGCTGAGGCTGCGAGCAATGGTGATCGCTGGATTGGCAAAGCTGGTGGACGAAGTGAACCAGTAGCCCGCGACGATGAACAGGGCCACGGCGGTGGGCACTGCCTCTGGCTTGTGGCGCAGGGTGCCAAGGATGGTCAGCACCAGGCCGAAGGTCGCGACAAACTCGCCCAGCCACTGGCCGGGGCCGGTGCGGGCCTTGGCGGAGACTTGCAGGATGGGCAGGTCGAACATGGCATGGGCCAGCCAGACGCCGAAGATCCCCGCGCCGATCTGCACCGCGATGACGGCCGCTGCACCCTTCCAGCAGCAGTCACCGCGCAGCCGCATCACCAGCGTCACTGCAGGGTTGAAATGTGCGCCCGAGACGGGCCCCAGCATGGTGATCAGCACATAGAGGATAGCCCCGGTCGCGAGAGTGTTGCCGAGCAGGGCCACGGCCGCGTTCCCGCCCGCCAGGCCTTCCGCCATGATGCCGGAGCCCACCACTGTAGCGAACAGGATCGCACTGCCGAGGCCCTCTGCCAGCAGTCGCTGCGCGAAGGGGCTCACGCTGCGCCCTCCATCGCGCCGATCCGCGCCAGTTCAGCCTGGGCGGTTTTGGCGTCGAGTGCGGCCAGATCAAGCGCGAAGAAGGCCTCGACCCGCATTGTCAGCAGCCGCCAGGTTTCGGCAAAGGCGGCATCGACAGAGGCTTCGTCACCTTCGGCATCGGCCGGATCAGGCAGGCCCCAGTGGGCGCGCAAGGGGCTGCCAGGGAACACCGGGCAGGCCTCTCCGGCGGCATTTCCGCAGACGGTAATGGCAAGATCGATCTCCGGCGCATCGGACCCGGTGAACTCGTTCCAACTTTTCGAGCGGAAGCTGGCGGGATCGAACCCTTCGCGCGTCAGCAGCCGCAACGCGCCGGGGTTAGGCACGCCCTTGGGCTTGCTCCCGGCAGAGTATGCCGCCAGCCGGCCCGCGCCGTGGCGGCGGAATAGGGCTTCGCCAAGGATCGAGCGGGCGGAATTGCCGGTGCACAGCACCAGCACCGAACGCACCTGAACCATGTCAGCAGCAGGCGGACTTCGGCGCCGCCATGGCCGGGGCGCAGCAGGCGTTATCGGCCGCATTCGCTGAAGTGATTGCGGCCATGTCAGGCCCCGCCCCGTATACCGTTGCCTCGCCGTGGGTCAGGAAGGCTTCCCAGACCACGCCGTCCGGATCGGCGATCCAGCTCTTTTCGCTCTTGGCATAGCAGCAGGTCGTCGCGCCTTCTTCCAGCACCGGACGGCCTGCGGCTTCGAGCCGGCCATAGACCTCGGTCAGCTCGGCCGCGTCATCGACTTGCAGGCCTAGGTGCTCGATGCCCTTAGCGGCGGTCTGGTTGTGCGAGATCGCGAAGTTGACGCGCGGATCGTCGAGCATCCACTTGGCATAGTCCGGCTTCACCACGCTGGGCGCTTGTCCGAACAGGCCGGAATAGAACGCGATCGAGGCATCGAGGTTCTCAACCCCGACATGGACATGAAAACGCTTCATGCGACATTCCTTTCTTCAGCGGTTGCGCCGGGCGCGCAGGAGGCGCCGCCGCAGCAGTTTTCGGTGAGGTAGCCCATCAAGGCGCCCATTGCGGCATAGTCGGCCGTGTAGATGATCGAGCGGCTTTGGCGGCGCTGGGTAACCAGGCCGGCATGGCTGAGCTGGGCGAGGTGAAAGCTCATCGACGAGGCGGGCAGGCCCACGGCCTCGGCCAGCGCCCCGGCCGCCATGCCATCGGACCCGGCCTGGACCAGCAGGCGGAAGGTGGCGAGGCGGTGTTCTTGGGCCAGGGCGCCCAGGGCGCGGATTACGGCTTCGGCTTGCATCTTATACTCCGACGATTCGATAAATCTCGAAATATCGAATCTATCGAACTTGTCAAGGGCAGGGTAGTCGCGGGCTCAATTGGTCTCGGGTAGCGAATCCAGCACGTAGCCGGCCGAGCGCACCGTACGGAGTGGATCGGGCGCGCCTTGCGCAACCAGGGCGCGGCGCAGGCGGCCAACCCAGACGTCAACCGTCCGCTCGTCGCTGACCTCATCGTCCTTGCCGATCCGTTCGATCAGTGCGCCGCGCGAGAATACCTGGTCGGGATGTTCAAGGAAGTGGGCGAGCAGGCGCAGCTCATTGGGGCGCAGGGTCAGCAGCCGGCCCTGGTAGCGGACCTGGTGTGCGGCCGGATCGAGCACCAGTCCGCCATGGGTTAGCCGTCCGCGCGCGGCCGAGGCTGAAGCCGGCTTGGCCTCATAACTGGCCAGCCGCTCAAGCAGGCGTTCGGCATTGAGTGGGCCGACCAGGTAATCGTCAGCCCCGGCGCGCAGCGCGCGGCGCTTGTCGTCCGGCTCGGCGCTTTCCAGGACCATGGTGATATGGCTGTCGCGCGTTGCCCGCGCTTCACGCAGGGTGCGGACCATTTCAAGGCCCGAGCGATCGGGCAGCAGCCAGTCAACAAAGCACCAGGTCAGACCCGGCGGAACCGCTTCGGGCAGGCCCGCATCAAGCGGCGCGACCGCCAGATCGGGGCGACGCTGACGCAGCCCGCGCAGCAGCGCTGCTGGCGGTGCGGTGATCAGGACAGTGGCATGGTGAGGCATGGCATGCACTCGCGGAACAAGGGTCTTCGCGACAACCATGCCTCGCGCACGTGACGGATTTGTGACGTTTTGTGGGGAATTGGCGGGTGTCATACGGATGTCGTCCAATCGTCAAACAGCTGACCGGAAAGAGTCGCGGGCCTGCCATGGGGGCACCCTAGAGGCGGCAACGAACCGGGGGCAGGCCGAGTCGAATGACTGGCCGAACCTACCCGTAAGGTTCGCTGAAACTGACGAAGGACCCATTTCATGATCCGCCCGCTGACCGGCATCACCACCTCGCTTCTCGCCCTGGCAATTGCCCAGGCCGCCCACGCCGAAACCGTTGTCACTGCCAATCGATATCGTCGTGACCGCCACAAAGCGCGAAACCAACCTCCAGGAAACGCCGATTGCGATCGCGGTGATGGGGAACGAGGAAATCAAGAAGCGTCACGTTCAGAGCCTTATCGACCTGGCCGATGGGGCGATCCCGTCCTTGCGCGTCGCCACCTTTGAAGCGCGCCAGTCGGCGCTGACGGTCGGCCTGCGCGGGATCGTGCCGGGCGATGCCAACCAGCCGGCGCGCGAACAGGGTGTCGGCGTCTATGTCGATGGCGTTTACCTGGGTCGCCAGCACGGTCTCAACACCGGCCTGCTCGATGTCGAGCGGATCGAGGTGCTGAAGGGGCCGCAGGGTACGCTGTTCGGCCGCAATACCGAAGGCGGGGCGATCAATATTGTCTCCAAGGCGCCGACCGGTGAATTCGGCGGACGCGTTTCGGCCGGCTTTGGCAACTTCGGGGCCTACAATGGTGCGCTCCACCTCGACCTGCCGGAGATTGCCGGGATCTCGTTCAAGCTTGATGGGGGTGTCCAGCACCAGGGCCCGACTACCCGCAATCCCTTGGCGGGTGCAGCGGGCTGGAACCAGTTCCAACGCTATGGCGGCCGCGTTGCCGCGCGCTGGCGGCCGATCGACGACCTGACCGTCGACCTTGCCTTCGATATCAACCGTGATGAGAACACGCCGTTCTTCAGCCAGCTGATCAACTACAACCCCAACGGCTTCCCGGTTGCCACGCTGGCCCAAATCGCCGCCAACAACAATCGCCTGCCGGCCGGAACCATTGCCCCGCTGCCGCCGCTGGTAAAAGTCCGCGCCGACCGGGTCGATGTGGCCGACATCGGCGTCCCGCAGCTACCCAGCGTGGGCAAGACCAAGGGCTTTACCGGCACGATCAAGTGGAAGATCGCGCCTGAGATCGAACTGCGCTCGATTACGGCCTGGCGCACAGTAAGCGACGAGCAGTGGGACAATTCCGGTGGAGCCAACCGCACTCCGGTGTTTCTGCCCAATGCCAATTTCAGCCGTTACTCGCTGGCCGGGCTGAACCAGCGCCAGTTCAGCCAGGAACTGCAGGCCGTCGGCGGATTTGGCCAGATCGACTATGTGTTCGGGCTTTACTACTTCAACGAAAAGGCCAGCGATGTGGCCCGCACGCCCAACACCAATCGCTGGAACGCGGATGGCACGGCCTTCACGATCAACGATCCGGCGGCCTACCTCAACGCAACAGTCGCCCGTGCTTCGACCGCTTTTGCCAAGAGCTATGCCGCCTATGGCCAGGCGACCTGGAATGCCACCGACACGCTCAATCTGACGCTGGGCGGGCGCTATACCAACGACAAGAAGAACGGCGCGCTGACCACGATCAATGGTGCGCCCAGCAGCCTGACCTTCAAGCAGGACAATTCGCGCTTCGATCCGCTGGCGGTGATCAACTTCCAGCCGACGCCGGACATCAACGTCTATGCCAAGTACGCCACCGGCTACCGCGCTGGCGGGGCCAGCTCGCGCTCGCTGACCTACCGTTCGTTCGGGCCGGAATCGGTCAAGTCCTATGAAGTCGGGATCAAGTCTGAATTCCTCGATCGAAAGGTTAGACTCAATGTCGCCGGCTACCTGATGGACCGCAGCAACAGCCAGGTGGATTTCAACTTCTTCATCCCGCAGCCCAATGGCCAGGTCCGCAACACGCTGGAAACGGTCAATGCCGAAGGGACCACCAAGATCCGCGGGATCGAGGCCGACCTGACGGTCCGCCCAGCCGAGGGCCTATCGATGGGTGTGTCCTATGCCTATACCTACTGGAAGATCCCGCCAGCGCGGAACACGGTGCAGGAAGCGCTAAACGCCACGCTGACGCCGCAGGTCACCACTCCGGTCTTCCAGGATGTCTACATCGTCTATACGCCCAAGCACGCCTGGTCCGGCTCGATCGACTATGACGTGCCGCTGGGCAGCGGTGACATGGCGCTGAAGTTCCACCTCGACGCGAACTATTCGGGTTCAGCCTATACCTTCGACAACGAACCGACCCGCAACGAGAAGAGCTTTATCGTCAACGGCCGGATCAGCCTGGCCGATATCCGGATGGGTGATGCCGGTCAGACGCTGACCGTCTCGGCCTGGGCGCGCAACCTGCTCAATGAATCGCACATCTATCGCCGCTCGAACGCCAATGGCTCGCTGGTGACCGTGCTGAACAGCAACACCCAGAGCACGGTGCTGGGCGACTATGCCAACTTCAACCCGCCGCGGACCTTCGGGATCGAGGCAGTGGTGAAGTTCTAAGCCTTTACCGATCCTCCCTGACTAGCGGGGCGGGGGACTGCGGTCTCCCGCCCCTTTTTTGCTTGGCTTGATAATAACTGACTAGTCAGTTATAAACGATTCGTGGCCCGACCATCCGCCCCAATCGATCGCGACCAGTTGCTGGCACTTGCCCGTGCAGAGTTCAACGCCCGCGGTTTTGCCGCAGCGCGGATGGAGGACATTGCCCGGGCCGGGGGCATTTCCAAGGCGGCGCTTTACCTGCGCTTTCCCTCCAAAGAGGCGATCTTTGAAGAGGCGGTGCGCGATCTGATCGCGCGGACCCTGCCGGAAATGGTCCCGTCCGAATTCGGCGATCTGCCGGCCGAACTGCTGCTGCGGCGCTTCCTGGCGCTGGCCTTCACGCGGCTAACCGAGCCTGAATTTGCCTTCGTCCCGCGCGTGATCATCGGCGAGGGCGCCCGCTTTCCTGAACTGGCCCGGTTTTATCACCAGGAGGTGATCGTGCGGGTGCTGGAGCTGATGACCAACCTGATCCGCCACGGCGTTGCGCGCGGTGAATTTGTCTGTGCCGATCCGGAACTGGCCTGCCGGACGATAGCCGGTGGAGCGATTTTTGCGGCGCTGTGGCGCGTGGTGTTCGAACCGGTCGGGGCACAGCCGATCGATCCGGTCCAGCTGGCCCAGGTCCACGCCGATACGATTCTGGGCGGACTGCTGGCCCGCGGGGAGCAAGCAACATGATCGCCATTCCCAAACCCCTGATTGGTGCCGGCATCCTTGCTCTGCTGGGCGCTGCCGCATGGCACAATTGGCCGGCAGCCGAGGGTGAGAGTTGGCTGGGCTATGTTGAGGCCGAGACGATCTATGTCGCCGCACCCGTCTCTGGACGGCTCGCTGCGCGCGCGGTCGAGCGCGGGGCCAGCGTAGTGGCGGGGACGCCGCTATTCGCACTTGATCCTGAAACCGCCGATGCTGAAGCCGCTGGCGCTGCCGCCCAGGTTGCCGCTGCCTCTGCCCAGGCGGTGGACCTGTCTGATCCGCGCCAACGCGCGCCCGAAATCGCGGCTGCGCGTGCGGCCGAGGCCGGTGCCGCCGCGCGTCTTGCTAGAGCCAGCAACGATTTTGACCGCATGGCTGCGCTCGCGCGTCAGGGCTTTGCCAGCAAGGCCCAGCTCGATGCCGCGCGCGCTGCGCGCGATGCGGGTGCATCGGATCTGGCTGCCGCGCAGGCGCAGGTTGCGGCGGGCGAAATGGCTGCTGGCCGCGTAGCGCAGCAACAGGCCGCCAGGGCGCAAGTTGCCGGGGCTGCGGCGAGCCTGCGCGCTAAGCGCCAGCGCCAGCGCGAAATCGCCCCGGTCGCGCCCGAAGCCGGGGTGATCGAGCAGACCTATTACAATCCCGGCGAATGGGTTCCGGCCAATGCGCCGGTGGTCGCCGTGCTGCCCGATGCGCGCCGGAAGCTGCGCTTCTTTGTGCCGCAGGACCGGATTGCCGCACTGACGCCTGGCGGCACTGTCCGTTTCAGCTGCGATGGTTGCGGCGATGCTGCGACCGCACGGATCAGCTTTATCGCGCCGCGCGCCGAATTCAGCCCGCCGGTGATCTATTCCGATCGAGCCCGGGCCAAATTGGTCTTCCTGGTCGAGGCAATGCTGCCCGCCAGCGCCAAGCCGCTGCCGCCGGGCCTGCCGGTCGAGGTGACCCCGCGATGAGCGAAAGTCTTGCGATTGCGGTGCATGTCGATCTTACCGTCATGCCCGGGCGGATCTGCGGCTTCCTGGGACCGAATGGCTCAGGAAAGACCACGACCTTGCGGATGATCTGCGGGCTGCTGATCCCCGATGCCGGGGAGGGGGAAGTGCTGGGGTTGGACCTGGCGAACCAGCGCCGCGCGATCAAGCATCAGATCGGCTACATGACGCAGAAGTTCGGACTGTTCTCCGACCTTTCGATTGCCGAGAACCTGGAATTCATCGCCCGCGTTTACCGGCTCGACCGGCGGCGGGAGCGAGTTGCCGATACGCTCGAGAAACTTGGTTTGATGAGCCGCGCTGACCAGTTGGCCGGTAAGCTTTCAGGGGGGTGGAAGCAGCGCCTCGCGCTCGCTGCCGCAGTAATGCACGAGCCGAAGATCCTGCTGCTCGACGAACCGACCGCCGGGGTCGATCCGCAGGCGCGGCGCGAGTTCTGGGACCAGATCCATGCGCTCGCCGCCGAAGGCATGACCGTGCTGGTCTCCACCCATTACATGGACGAGGCCGAGCGCTGCCACGAGATTGCCTATATCGCCTATGGCGTGATGCTGGCGCGCGGCACGATCCATGAAGTGATCGCCCGATCGGGCCTCTCGGCCTTGCAGGGTGAAGGACCGGGTGCTGACCGGCTGGCTGCAGAGATCGAACAGCAGCCCGGCGTCGCCATGGCCGCGCCGTTTGGCACTCCGCTTCACGTCTGCGGGCCCGATCCGGCGGCTTTGCGCGCGGCGGTGCAACCCTGGGCCGACCGCATCCGCTTCACCCCGGCCGAGCCCAGCCTGGAGGACGTGTTCATCCACCTGATGCGCGGCGCGACCGACAATTCGGTGGAGGCGCGCTGAGATGTGGGAGCGGATCGGGGCGATGATCTTCAAGGAAGTGCGCCAGATGGCGCGCGATCCTTCGACCATCGCGATGATGTTTTTCTTCCCGATCATCCAGCTGGTGATCTTCGGCTATGCGATCAACAACGATCCGCGCCATCTGCCGCTGGTGGTCGAAGCCAATGACAATTCGGCCTTCTCGCGCTCGATTGTCAGTGCGCTGCGCACCACCGGCTATTTTGACATTACCGAAGTGGCCGGCAGCTATGGCGCTGCGGACCGCATGATCTCTGAAGGCAAGGCCCAGTTCGCACTCACTATCCCGACCGACTTTGCCCGCCGCCTGGTGCGCGGCGAGCGCCCGCAATTGCTGCTGACCGCCGATGCGACCGATCCGGCCTCAACCGGACCGGCCGTGGCGGCGGTGAACGAAGCCGTGGCCCAGGCCCTGGCGCGCGACCTGATTGGTCCGCTGGCCGGGCGGCAGCAGGGCCCGCCGCCGATCGACCTGGTGCTGCACCGCTCTTACAACCCCGAAGGCATCACCAGCCACAACACCGTGCCGGGGCTGCTGGCGATCATCCTGTCGATGACCATGGTGGCGCTGACTTCGATGTCGGTGACGCGCGAGACCGAGCAGGGGACGATGGAAAACCTGCTGGCCACGCCGCTCCGACCGGTCGAGGTGATGGTGGGCAAGATCGTGCCCTATTTCCTGCTGGGCTTTGTGCAGGTCTGCGTGGTGCTGGGTTTTGCGATCGTGGTGTTTGAGGTGCCGTTTGTCGGCTCGCTCGGGCTGCTGCTGGCAGTGACATTGCTGTTCACTCTGGTCAGTCTGGCACTGGGCTTCACCATCTCGACCCTGGTCGAAAGCCAGGTCCAGTCGATGATGGCCTCGATGCTCTACCTGATGCCCTCGATCCTGCTGTCGGGCTTTGCCTTTCCCTATCGCGGGATGCCGGTCTGGGCGCAGTGGCTGGCCGAGCTGCTGCCGCCGACGCACTACATCCGGCTGGTGCGCGGGATCATGCTGAAGGGCTGGGAATGGCCGCTCGTGCTGCCCGAAAGCGGCAAGCTGGTGCTGATGTTGCTGGTGCTGGGCATAATTGCGGTGCGGCGCTACCGAGATACCGTGGCCTAGCCCAGGCCGCGCAGGATCACGTAGCCGCCGATGGCGATGACCAGCACGGCAAAGCCCAGCTCCATCGCCCGCTTGCGGCTGGCGAGGCGCTTGCCGAGCGGAATGCCGATCCCTGCGCCGATCACGCCGCCGACCACCATCAGGCCGACCAGCAGATAGTCGACATAACCTGACAAGGCATAGGAGGTCGCGGTGGTGAGGCCGAGGGCCGTGACCACGACCAGCGAGGTGCCAACGGCGATCCGCAGCGGCATTCGCGTCGCCATGATCAGACCGGGTACGATCAGGAACCCGCCGCCGATGCCGAAGAAACCGGCGAGCAAGCCGACGCCGAACCCGGTCGGGATCAGGCGCGGCAAGAGGACCGTGGCGGTGCTGCGCTCCAGCCGCACGTCGGGATTGTCGGCCGTCTTGCGGGGGCGCAGCATCGACAGGCCAACCAACACCATCAGCGCGCCAAACAGCGCTAGCAGGCGCTGTCCGTCCATCGCCTTGCCGGCTTCGGCGCCCAGCGCGGCGCCGAGCACACCGGCCAGGGCGAATGTCACGGCGCAGGGCCACTTCACATTCCCATTGCGGGCATGGCCGGCCAGGCTGCTGGCAGCGTTGAGCGCGACCGCCACGGCCGCCGTGCCGATCGCTGCATGGGGCGATGATACGCCCACCACATAGACCAGTAACGGCACGGCGAGGATCGATCCGCCGCCGCCAACCAGTGCCAGCACCAGCCCGATGGCCGAACCGGCGGCAATTGCGGCGAGGATCGTTTCCAGGCCCACCGGTTCAGGCTGCCGCGCGCCGGTTCCAGGGCATTAGCGCGAGGAGTTTGGCCATGCCGCACCAGCCACTGACCCCGGCAAAGGTCAGACCAGCACCGACAAAGGCGCTGAGGCCGATCCACGCGGGGGCAACAGTCAGGGACAGGATCACGCCCGTCAGCACGAGCAGGCCTGCCGTAATCTGCACCTGGCGCATGATTTCCAGCGGGGCCTTGGCATCGGTGATCACTGGCAGGCCGGCAGCACGCCAGGCATCGATCCCGCCTTCAAGCAGGTAGGCCTCGCAGGGGCTGGCGGCGGCGAGTTGCGCGGCATTGGCATCGGTGCGCATGCCCGAGCGGCAATGATAGATCACCGCCGGGGCATCGCCCAGGTTGAACGCGCTTCCCAAGGGCGCATTGAGTGCACCGGGGATGCGGCTGCGGGCGTGTTCATCGGCCGCGCGGATGTCGATCAGGGCGGCGCCTTCAGCAATCCGGGCCCGCGCTTCGGCAGGGGTAATCTTGGTCAGGGTCATGAGTTCAATCCATCTGGCAGTAGAGTTGGTGGAGCGTAACGAGCAGCTGCTCACAGCGCGGATCGGCGATGCGGTACCAGGCGACCTGTGCCTCGCGCCGAAAGGCCAGCAGGCCTTCCTCGCGCAGCACGGCAAGGTGTTGCGACAGTGCCGACTGCGACAGGCCGACCGCCTGGGCGAGATCGCCCACGCGCATCTCGCCATGCTCGGCGAGCTGGCACAGCACCATCAGCCGGCGCTGATTGCCCATCGCCTTGAGCATGGCCGAGACTTCGGCCGCATTGGCGGCGAAGCGCTCGAGATCGGTGGTCGGGCTGTTCATTGCGACTCCATTTATTAGCTCTTGCTAAATAAGAAGATGCTAATATATGTCAAGCGTCAAGGAGTCGTCGCATGACCAACCCCGCACACATCCAGGCTTTTTTTGATGAACCGACCTTCACCGTGACCTATCTGGTCGGCGATCCGGTGACGCGTCAGGCTGTAGTGATCGACTCGTTGCTCGATTTCGATCCCGCCTCCGGCAAGGTTTCCACTGGCTCAGCCGAAGCGGTCCTCGCTGCCGCCAAGGCAGGCGAGTGGACCATTACCCGAGTGCTCGAAACCCACGCCCATGCCGATCATCTCTCCGCCGCGCCGCTGATCAAGGCGCGGACCGGCGCGCGCATCGGGATCGGCGCGCATATCGGCAGTGTGCAGCAGGTCTTCGCCGGAGTGTTCAACACACCGGACGTTTCCGGCACCGGCGCCGAGTTCGATGACCTGTTCACCGATGGCGAAACCTTTGCCGTGGGCGAACTGGTGTTCGAGGTGCTGCACACGCCCGGGCACACTGCGGCCTGTGTATCCTACAAGGTCGGTGATGCGATCTTCGTCGGC
>JAJTFU010000015.1:0-28486 GCA_021299075.1 Novosphingobium sp.
CATCGCAGGCTGACGAGGACTGCAGGGTTTCGAAATGACGCCGCAAATCACCATCGGTGATCACTCCGATCAGTCGGTTCGCCTCGTCGACTACCCCCGCGATACCAAAGCCCTTGCTGGTCATCACCGTTACGACCTCACGCATCGGGGTAAGGGCTGGAACCAGTGGCAGTCGCGAGCGACCATGCATAATCTGCGAAACCGGCGAAAGGCGAAGACCGATGGCCCCACCTGGATGGAGTGCGCGCATCCCATCGCGACCGAATCCGCGCAGGTCCATCACTGCCATCGCCAGCGCATCGCACAGTGCCAGTTGGACCGTCGTCGAGGTGGTGGGGGCGATATTGGCAGGGCAAGCCTCGCGAACATTTGGCACGCAAATACCGATGTTGGCGCGGGTTATCACCTGCGAATCGGGTCGCGAGGCAATTCCGATTACCAAGACACCCAATGCTTCTGCGTGATTGAGAAAGGCCCTCAACTCAGCCGTATTTCCCGAGTTCGAGATGACTACCAGCACATCACCTGGGACCAGCATGCCAAGGTCGCCATGCGCAGCCTCGGCTGGGTGAACGAAGTTCGACGGGGTGCCCGTTGCCGCCAGCGTGGCAGCCAGCTTGCGCCCAATGTGGCCAGACTTGCCCATCCCCGTCACTACGACCCGGCCCTTGGCCCGGACGATGGCTTCGCAGGCTTCGACAAAGCAGGCGTCAAGGGTGCGCGCCAGTTCGCCCAGCGCCTGCGCTTCAAGCTCGATCACCTCAATCCCGCGCGCAAGCACGCGGCTGGCGGCTTCGGCGGGATGCAGGATTGGGTTGGCGGTCATGACTGGCTGATCCTCGGTGTTTGATAGTGTAATGTCACGCACGGCTGCCGGCAAACTGTTCGCCTATCCGGGCCAGATAGCGCCCATATTCGGACTTTCCGTAGCGCGCGACAAGATCGGCAAATTGTTTTTGGTCTACAAATCCCTGATTCAAAGCGATTTCCTCCGGGCAGGCGATCTTGAAGCCCTGGCGCTTTTCCAGCGTGCGGACAAATTCTGCCGCCTCGATCAGGCTGTCGGGCGTGCCCGTGTCGAGCCAGGCATAACCGCGCCCCAAGATCTCCACGGCCAGCTGTCCACCTTCAAGATAGGCCCGGTTGACGTCGGTGATCTCAAGTTCGCCCCGCGCGCTTGGCTTCAGGTTGGCGGCGATGTCGACTACCTGCTCGTCGTAGAAGTAGAGCCCGGTCACTGCCCAGTTTGAACGAGGGGCGGCGGGCTTCTCCTCGATCGAAATCGCCCGCATCGCCTTGTCGAACTCAACCACGCCATACCGTTCCGGATCGGTCACGTGATAGGCGAAGACGCTGGCCCCGACCGGGCGCGACATTGCGCTCTGGAACAGGTCGGTGATCCCGTGTCCGTAGAAGATATTGTCACCCAGGATCAGTGCCGATGGTCCACCGGCAACGAATTCGGCACCGATGATATAAGCTTGGGCTAGACCTTCCGGCTCGGGCTGGACGGCATACTCTATGGCCATGCCCCACTGCGAGCCATCGCCCAGCAGCGCCTGGAAGCTAGGCGTGTCGCGCGGGGTCGAGATCACCAGCACTTCGCGAATCCCGGCCAGCATCAACGTGGACAGCGGATAATAGATCATCGGCTTGTCGTAGATCGGCATCAGCTGCTTCGACGTGACCATGGTCATCGGATGGAGTCGTGTACCGGATCCGCCGGCCAGAATGATTCCCTTCATGCGCAATTCTCACTCTGCGAGGGGGGCAGCGAAAGTTCGCCGACGATCTGCTCGACAATCTGTTGCCACGGCTGCGGGACGATACCGAAATCGCACTGAAGCTTGGCCGTATCCAGCCTCGAATTCGCCGGGCGGCGAGCTCGGGTCGGGAAGTCATGGCTGCCGATCGGGACCACTGGAACGGCTGGTCCGCCATTGGCGCCGCTGGCTGCCATCACGGCTTCGGCCAGGCCATGCCAGGTGGTGTTGCCAGCATTGACGAAGTGGTATGTGCCGCACGGCGCCGCGGGATCGCCCAAATGGGCCAGCGCAATGGTCCGCAGCGCTTCGGCGATGTCTCGCGCGCTGGTCGGGCAGCCGTGCTGGTCGGCGACGACCCGTAACTCTGGTCGATCGCCGGCAAGGCGCAGCATGGTCTTGAGGAAATTGTTGCGCTGGGCGCTGATCACCCAGGCGGTGCGAAGAATCACATGACGCGGCGCCCCGGCGCGAATGGCCAGTTCGCCCGCCAACTTGCTGGCACCATAGACGCCCAGCGGCGCCACGGGATCGTCTTCGCGATAGGGCCGGTCCAGCGCGCCGTCGAAGACATAGTCAGTCGAAACATGCAGCAGCGGGATGTTCCGCCCGCGTGCGACATCCGCTAGCCAGGCCGGCCCCTGCGCGTTGGCCAGGAAGGCCGCGCCCACATTGTCCTCGGCCAGGTCAACCGCAGTGTAGGCGGCCGGGTTGATGATGCAGTCGATCTGACGACCAGCGAACCAGGCGGCGATGCTCTCGGCCGAGGCCAGATCCAGTTGGTCCCGCCCGGGTGCCAGAACTGTCACTCCCGCCGGCCAGGGCTGGCGCAGCAGTTCCAGCCCGACCTGTCCGGTGCCGCCGGTTACCAGGATGGTCTGACCCGTCATACCGCTCAGGCCTTCAGCCCCAGCCGCTCGGTGGCGTAGCGGCGCTGCAGGATTGGCTCCCACCAGTCCTTGCGGGTCAGGTACCAGTCGACCGTCGCGGCAATCCCTTCCTCAAACCGGACCTGCGGCTCCCAGCCCAGCTCGCGCGCGATCTTGGCGGCGTCGATGGCATAGCGCTGGTCGTGTCCGGGGCGGTCGGCCACGAAGGTGATCTGCTCGGCATAGGATTTGCCATCTTCGCGCGGGCGGCGGGCATCGAGCGCGCTGCAGATCGCGCGGACCACTTCGATATTCCGCCGCTCTGAATTGCCGCCGATGTTATAGGTCTCGCCTGGCACCCCGGCTTCGAACACCCGGCGCAGCGCGCGGGCGTGGTCTTCGACAAACAGCCAGTCGCGCACGTTGGAGCCATCGCCATAGACTGGCAGCGGATCGCCGGCCAGCGCGCGGATGATGATCAG
This sequence comes from Novosphingobium sp., assembly GCA_021299075.1. Lineage (GTDB taxonomy): Bacteria > Pseudomonadota > Alphaproteobacteria > Sphingomonadales > Sphingomonadaceae > Novosphingobium. Next base: position 3,115 of record JAJTFU010000015.1, read on the forward strand.
CGGGATCAGCTTTTCGGGGAAGTGGTAGGGCCCGTAATTGTTGGAGCAATTGGTCACTAGCACCGGCAGGCCATAGGTATGGCCCCAGGCGCGGACGAGATGATCCGATGCGGCCTTTGATGCCGAATAGGGTGAGCGCGGATCATAGGGCGTGGTTTCAGTGAAGAATCCCTCTTCGCCCAGCGACCCGAACACCTCGTCGGTCGAGATATGGTGGAAACGGAACGCGGCCTGTCGCTCTGCGGGCAGGTCCTGCCAATAGCCCAGCGCCTGCTGCAACATGGTGAAGGTGCCGACCACATTGGTTTGGATGAACTCGCCCGGACCGTCGATCGACCGGTCGACATGGCTTTCGGCGGCGAGGTGCGCGATTACTTCGGGCTGGAATTCGGCCAGCAGGCGGGCGACCAGATCTGCATCGCAGATATCGCCCTGCACGAAGCTATAGCGCGGGTTGCCCGCAACCTCGTTCAACGATTCAAGCACGCCGGCATAGGTCAGCTTGTCGAGGTTCAGCACCTCGTGCTCGCTCGCGCCGATCAGGTGTCGCACTAAGGCCGAGCCGATGAAGCCTGCGCCGCCCGTAATGAGGATCTTCATTGCCCTAACTTCCTTCAGTTTGCCGGACTTACACTGGCAGCACGCGCGTTCAGACCGAGATTTCTTCTAGCGGCCCCAACGGATTTCCATCGTAGGGGAAGTCGACAACCAGCGCCTCAAGGCCTGGCAAAGCCCGGTCCTTGTCCGAAAGCATCGGTTCGGTTCCATCCAGCGGCCAGTCGATCCCGATCACCGGATCGTCCCAAGCCACTCCGCCATCGCATTCGGCTGAGTAATAGGCATCGACCTTGTAGGCGATTTCGCAGTCCGGCTCGAGCGTCACGAAGCCGTGCGCATATCCGGCCGGAATCAGCAGCTGCTTGCCATTCTCGGCCGACAGCTCGAGGCCGGCCCACTGGCCGAACGTCGGCGATCCGCGCCGAATGTCGACCGCCACGTCAAAGATCCGTCCGCGCAGGCACCTCACCAGTTTGGTCTGGGCAAAGGGCGGCGCCTGAAAATGGAGGCCGCGCAGCGTGCCCTGCGGCTGCGAGAGTGAATGGTTGTCCTGGCAGAAGTCGAGGGCGATGCCTGCCGCCTGAAGCCGGGCGCGGTTCCAGGTCTCGCTGAACCAGCCGCGGGAATCCCCGAAACGACGCGGGCAAAGGACTTTAAGCGTCATGATAGTGTTCTCGATCTGGAGGGCCAGCCTCCGGGCTAGGTGGCCTTATGCAAACTGTTGCTCGGGTCAACTGCAAGCCGTTCAACCGAAGGTAAAATTTGCTCAACTCAGCGCAATATCCGGCGCGTCTTCCTGCTTCATGCCGACCACGTGGTAGCCGGCATCGACGTGGTGCGTCTCGCCCGTCACCCCGCTCGAGAGGTTCGAAAGCAGATAGAGACCAGCCCCGCCGCCATCCTCGATCGTCACGTTGCGGCGCAGCGGGGAGTTGTACTCGTTCCACTTCAGGATGTAGCGGAAGTCGCCAATGCCGCTGGCGGCCAGGGTCTTGATCGGGCCGGCGGAGATCGCGTTGACGCGGATGTTCACCGGGCCAAGGTCATTGGCGAGGTACTTGACGCTGGTTTCGAGCGCCGCCTTGGCCACGCCCATCACGTTGTAATGCGGCACAACCTTTTCGGCGCCGTAATAGCTCAGCGTCAGGATCGCGCCGCCATCGGGCATCATTACTGCCGCGCGGCGGGTTACCGCGACGAGGCTGTAGGCCGAGATGTTCATGGTCATCAGGAAGTTGTCGAGGCTGGTATCGACATATTTCCCGCGCAGCTCGTTCTTGTCGGAAAAGCCGATCGCGTGGACCACGAAATCGATCGTCGGCCAGCGCGCCGCGAGCTTGTCAAAGGCGGCGTCGAGCGCCTCCATGCTGGAAACGTCGCAATCGATCAGGAAGTCGCTTCCCAGCGACGCAGCCAGCGGCCGCACCCGCTTTTCCAGTGCCTCGCCCTGATAGGAGAAGGCTAGATCGGCCCCTGCCTCATGCAGCTTCTGCGCGATCCCCCAGGCCAGCGACTTGTCGTTGGCGAGCCCCATGATCAGCCCGCGCTTGCCCTGCATCAATCCCGTCATGCGTTACGTTCCACCATCCTTGCGCCGCGCGCCTTCCGCTACGGCCTCGCCGATCATCTCGCCTTCTTCCGGCGTCACGGCGAGCGCGGCGTTGAGCTCGGCTCCGACCACCATCCCTAGGCCAACCAGCCAGAAAAAGAAAAGCGCGATCATCACTCCGGCCAGGCTTCCGTAAGTGAGATCGTATGTGAAGAACCGCGCCAGCACCCAGGGCAGGGCGATCGTCACGGCCGCCCACCATACGGTGACCAGCAGCGCGCCGGGCCACTTGGGATAGCGGCGCGCGCGGTAGTCGGTGGGGGTCAGCGTATAGAACAGCGCGTGGAGCGAGAAGAACAGCACCACTGCTGGGATCAGGCGCGAGGTGGCAAGCGTGCTCGCCCAGTCGGCAAGCCGCGGGAACCAGGCGTCGATCACCTGTTCGGCCGTGCCGATGGCCACCTGGGCAAACAGCGAGGCCAGCAGGCCGACCACTGCGGCCACGATCACCCCGGTCGAAATCAGCCGGTGCCGCCAGAAGGCCGCCGTCGGCCCCGTCCCATAGGCCCGGCGCAGGATATCGCGGATCGTCTCGATCAGACTGCCGACAGTCCACAAGCCGACAATTCCGCCCACCCACAGCAGCCAGCCCGTGCGTGCCTGGACCACGTCCTGGGCGACCGGTTCAAGAACCTGGCGGACCATCGGCGGCACGGCCAGCATGAAGGAACTGACCGAGGCAGCGCGCTGGGATTCCTCGCCGACCAGTGCGAAGACCGCCGCGACCGTGATGAAGAAGGGGAAGATCGCCAGGATCGCCATATAGGCCAGGTTGCCGGCATGGATGAAGCCGTCGTTCCAGGCGCCGGTCCAGACCCGTTGCAGCACGCGGCCGAAGCGGACAACGCGTTGCCGCGCCGCCGGGCTGACCTGCTCCTCAAGCCCTGCCTGCCAGCGCAGTGCGCGCTTGCGGCGGGCTTCGGGCGAGAGGTCGGGCGCAAGATGGGCCTCGGCCCGCGCCTGTTCGAGAGGTATTTCTTCCACGAGGCGCTTAAACGCCCAGACGGCCGCGCAGGTTGCGCCGGTCGGCCCAGCCTTCCAGCCGTTTGGCCAGATCGGCGTCGCCCTCGGGCAGCTGGATTTCCAGCGTGACCAGCTGATCGCCGCGGCTGCCGTCCTTGCGGCTGAAGCCCTTGCCCGGAATACGCAGGGTCTTGCCCGAACTGGACCCCGGCGCGACCGTCAGCATTACCGCGCCTTCGGCGGTCGGCACTTTGACCTTGGCGCCATTGAGCGCCTCATCGAGCGTAATTGGCAGATCAAGCCGCAAATTGTCGCCATCGCGGCGGAAGAAGGCGTGCGGCTGGATGCGGATCGTGACGATTGCATCGCCCGCGCCGCCCGGACCAGGCTCGCCCTTGCCGGCGAGGCGCATCTGCGTGCCGTCCTCGACCCCGGCGGGCAGCTTAAGGTCGATCGTCTTGCCATCGGCCAGGGTGATGCGCTGCGTCGCCCGTGCAGCCGCGTCGGGCAGCGAAACGCCCAGCTGGTAGGAGACATTGGCGCCCTTGGGGGCCGGCCGCGCCCGACCGCCGCCTGGGCTGCCGCCAAAGCCACCCCGCCCGCCGAACAGGCCTTCGAAAATATCGCCCAGGTCGATCCCGGCATCGCCGCCACCGCTAAAGCCCTCGAACCCGTCGGCGCGGAACCCGCGCTGGCCGCCGGCGCCGCCAAAGCCGCCGCCGGGTCCGCCAAAGCCGAAGCCGGTGGGATTGCCGTCGATGTCGATCTCGCCCCGGTCAAACCGGGCGCGCTTGTCCTTGTCGGACAAGAGGTCATAAGCGCGCGTCACCTCGGAGAAGCGCTCCGCCGCCTTGGGGTTGTCCTGATTGCGGTCGGGGTGCAGCTCTTTCGCCAGCTTGCGATAGGCAGACTTGATGTCCTTCTCGCCCGCGCCGCGCGCTACCCCCAGGATCGAATACGGATCGGCCATTGGCCCTAGCTAGGAGCGGCAAGGCAATACGGCAAGGCGTTCCGGCACGCGCGCCTTTCGCTGACCGGCGCTTGGGGCTATGGCGCGCGGCATGGACGAACAGCAATCCGCCGATGCCATCCCGGTCAGCCCGCCGCTCAAGCTCTTTAGCGAGTGGTTTGCCCTGGCGAAGGCGAGCGAGCCCAATGATCCCGACGCCGTCGCGCTGGCCACAGCCACGCCCGATGCGGCGCCATCGGTGCGCATGGTGCTGCTTAAGGCCCATGGGCCGGACGGCTTTGTGTTCTATACCAATGCGCAGAGCCGCAAGGGCGGTGAGCTGCTGGCCAATCCGCAGGCGGCAATGCTGTTCCACTGGAAAAGCCTGCGCCGCCAGATCCGGATCGAAGGCCGGATCGAGGAAGTCGATCCGGCCACGGCTGATGCCTATTTCGCCAGCCGCAGCCGCGATTCGCAGCTCGGCGCGCTGGCTTCGGACCAGTCACGGCCGCTCGGCTCGCGGGCCGAGTTCCTGGGCCGCATTGCCAAGGTCACGGCCCAGCACCTGGTTGGCCAGGTGCCGCGCCCGCCGCACTGGACCGGCTTCCGGCTGGTGCCGCACGCCTTTGAGTTCTGGATGGACCGCCCCTTCCGCCTGCACGAACGCCGCCGGTTCGAGCTGGACGCTGACGGCAATTGGACCTCAGGGCTGCTTTACCCCTGAAGCCCGCGGCCTTCACCCGCCAGGAAGGCGGCATAGGCATCTGCGATCCCTTCGCGCAGACCAATTTTCGGCTGCCAGCCCAGCGCGGTCAGGCGCGAATTGCCCCCTTGGACGGAAGCGGCCGCTCCAAATTGGTCCCGACCTGTCCGGTCACACTGGAATCAGTGCGGCTTAACCGGTCAGTTTGCTGCTCTTCGCGGGAAGAGGGTGGCAATCTTGCCAATCGCCTGACGCACCGGCTCATGCTCGCCGTCCAGCGTTCGGCCCAAGCGGACAATCGTCAGCCCCTGGTCGGGCGACACAAGCACGAACTGGCCCAGGTGGCCATTCATCGAGAAGGCCGAGCGCGGCGCGCCAGGGAAGGGCGTTGCCTTGTCGCCCGGTTGCGGCCGGTTGAGCCAGGTCTGCGCGCCATAGCCCGGATTGCGCGGATTGGCCGTGGTCATGAACTCGATCCAGCCGGCCGGCACCAGTTGGGCACCCTTGACGCTGCCCTGGTTGCGCAGGAACTCGCCAAATTTGGCCCAGTCGCGCGCCGTGGCGTGCATCAGGCTGCCGCCAACCAAGGTGCCGGCGGCATCGTATTCGGGGACGATCGATTTCATCCCCAGCGGATCGAACAGGCGGCTGCGCAGATAATCGCCCACCACGCGGCGGCGCTCGGCCGCATCGTTGCTGGGGGTCAGCGCGCGGGCCGCCAGATCGGCCAGGATCACCGTCGTATTGCTCGAATATTCCCACTGGCGCCCTGGCTCGGCCTCCAGCGGCTGGGCTTCGGCATGGGCGGCCATGGCATCGCGCCCGTCGAGAAACAGCATCCGCACTTCATCGGATTCGTAAACCGGATCGCCAGCTTCGGTGTGGCGCAGGCCCGAGCGCATCTGCAGCAGCTGGCGCAGCGTGATCTCGCCGCGCGGATCGCCAGGCCGCTGCCAGGCGGGCACCGGGGCGCTCTCGTCCAGTCGCAGTCGGCCATCGGCCACCAGCAGCCCGATCAGCACGCCGGTGACGGTCTTGGCCATCGACCAGCTGACGAAGCGCGTGTTCTCGTGATAGCCGGGGCCATAGCGCTCGGCGACGATCTTGCCATCATGCAGCACCAGCACGGCGCGAGTCTCTGCCGTCTCGGGCGCGCTGAACAAATGGTCGACCGCGCGGGCCAGCGCCTCGCGCTTGACGCCCGGGCTCTTGACCACGGCATTGATAGCAGCCGGGGTCAGCGGCGGAGGCGGTTCCTGCGCAGCCTGCTGCGGGCCGCATGCGATCAGGCTTGGCAGGGCCAGCAAGGGCAGGATAAGGGGCAGGCGGCGCGTCAACATGGCGCGCATCACTTGCGCAAAGGCTGGCCGATGGCAACCGCAAACCCCGCCCCGACAATGCCTTTGCCGCGCCGGCGCTGGCCCTGGCTGGTGCTGCTCGTGCTTGCCAGCCTGCTCGCGTGGTTCTGGGGTCCGCTTAACGGTTACGCCATCACTGGCGCATCCTATGGCGCGCGGGTTGCCTGTTCGTGCCATTACCTGGGCGGGCGCGGGCTGGACGATTGCCGCAAGGACTTTGAGCCTGGCATGGAACTGGTCATGCTCAGCGCCGATGAAGATACCAAGAGCGTCACCGCCCGTTTTCCGCTGCTCGCTACGCAGACAGCAACTTTTTACGAGGGGCAGGGTTGCCGACTTGAGCCCTGGGACCGGTAGTCTCGCCACCAATGCCTTGCTAAGGCTTTCATGTTACAGACCCGCACTATGTCACTTCCCCCCATCCATCCGGTCATTCTGTGTGGCGGCAGCGGTACGCGCCTGTGGCCGCGCAGCCGCGCGGCCAAGCCCAAGCCGTTCCTGCCTCTGATCGGGGAGAAGACGCTGTTCGAGGCCGCCGTCGCCCGAACTTCGTCCGAATATGGCTTTGCCAGCCCGCTGGTGGTGACCGGAGCGGCCCATGTCGAGCATGTCGAAGCCCAGCTCGGCAAGACTGACGCGACCATCGTGGTGGAACCGGCGGCGCGCAACACCGCAGCGGCGATCGCCCTCGCGGCGCTGCGGCTGGACCCGGCTGCGATCATGCTGGTCTGTCCTAGCGACCACCACATTGCCGACGGCGAGGCCTTTCGCGCTGCCGTCCGCAATGCCGCAGCGCTTGCCGCCGAAGGCTATCTTGTGTCCTTTGGTATCGAAGCGAAAAGCCCGGAGACGGGGTTCGGTTACCTTGAACGGGGTGAATCTCTAGCCCACGGCGGGTTCCGGGTGGTCCGCTTCATCGAAAAGCCGGTCCGCGCCAAGGCTGAAGAATTCGTCGCCGCCGGGACCTATGCCTGGAACGGCGGGATCTTTGCCTTCCGGGTCGGCACCTTCCTCGACGAACTGGCGGCGCACCGCCCGGCGATCCTCGATTCCGCCCGCGCGGCCGATGCCGCCGGCAGCCAGCAGGGCCGGCAGTTCCATCCATCAGCGGCGGCGTTCGATAGCTTCACGCCGGAATCGGTCGACTATGCGGTGATGGAGAATACCCGCCAGGCGGCGATGGTCCCGGTCGATATGGGCTGGTCGGACATCGGCAGCTGGGATGCGCTGCACCTCGCGCTTGATCGCGACGCAGCGGGCAATACGGTTCAGGGTGAAGCGGAACTTGTTGGCTGCCGCAACGTTCTGGTCACCAGTCATGGCCCGCGCGTTTCGGTCATCGGACTGGAGGACGTGGTGATCGTGATCGATGGTGACGAAGTGCTGGTGACGACCCACGAGGGCTCGCAACTGGTCGGCAAGCTTCACGGGGCGGCCAACCAGTGACCCTGCTGCCAACGCGGGCGGTCGAGAAGCCGTGGGGAAGGGCAGACCTGCCTGCGGCCTTTGGCGACCCCGCGAGCAAAGTGATCGGCGAGGTCTGGTTTGAACCGCCGGCCGATTTCTCGGCGATCCTCGCAAAGTATATCTTCACGTCAGAGCCGCTATCGGTTCAAGTTCATCCTCCCGGCGGGGCGGGCAAGGATGAATGCTGGCTGATCCTGGCTGCCGATCCCGGTGCACAGCTGGCGATCGGACTTTCTGGCGGGCAAGACCGCGACGAACTGGCAGCAGCTTCGTGCGATGGCTCGATCACGGAGTTGCTGGACTGGTATCCGGTCAAGGCCGGCGACTTTTTCTATGTTCCAGCCGGGACGATCCACGCGATTGGCGCCGGATTGAGCCTGATCGAGGTGCAGCAGAACATCGACTTGACCTACCGGCTTTACGACTATGGCCGGCTGCGCCCGCTGCACTTGGAAGAGGGGTTGGCGGCGGTCCAATCTGGTCCGCATCCGCCGGAACTACGGCGGCACCTGCCGGCGGAGGGGTCGCTGACCTTGGTCGAAGGGCCAGTCTTCCGGCTTGATCGGCTGGCCGGCACGCCGGATGCGACAATCACGCCACGCTATGGCGATCGGCAAGTGCTGGTTATGCCTTTGCTTGGCATCGCCCGGGTTGATCAGGTCGAGGTTGGGCCGGCTCAATGCGCCGTGGCATCCTCACTTCAGGCGGTACAATTGCCTGCGGATGGCATGGCCTTGATTGCCCAGCCCTGTCGCTGAACTAGGCCTCAGTCTCGGCAATCCAGCCGCCGCCAACCACGCGCTCGCCGGCGTAGAGCATTGCAGCCTGTCCGGGGGCGACGCCGTATTCCGGTGTGTTAAAGCGGATGGTGGTGCTGGCGCCATCGCCCAACGGCCCCTCCAGTGTTACTGGCACGGGTTTGGCCAGTGAACGGACCTTGGCCAGCAGCGGCGCATCGGGCAGGGGACCGATGCGGTTGGTTTCAATGATCCGCGCGGCGCTTACTGCCAGCAGGCGGCGCGGGCCGACTCGCACTTCGGCTGCCGCGGCATCGATCCCCACCACATAAAGCGGTTCCGGCTGGCCGCCGATCTCCAGGCCGCGGCGCTGGCCGACGGTGAAGTGGATCACGCCTTCATGCCGGCCCAGCACGGCGCCGGTTTCGACATGGACGATATTGCCGGGGCGCACGCCTTCGGGGCGGACGGCCTTCACGATTCGCGCATAGTCGCCATCGGGTACGAAGCAGATGTCCTGGCTGTCTGGCTTGGCGGCGGTCCGCAGCCCGGCGGCTTCGGCCAGGGCGCGTACCTGCGGCTTGGGCAAGCCGCCCAGCGGAAAGCGCAGGTAATCGAGCTGGGCCTCGGTCGTGGCATAGAGAAAGTACGACTGGTCGCGCGCCGGATCGAGCGCGCGGTGCAGTTCCGGGCCGGCCTGGCCGATCACCCGGCGGACATAATGTCCGGTCGCCAGGCAGTCGGCGCCGAATTCACGCGCCATGCGGAACAGGTCGGTGAACTTGGGCCCCATGTTGCAGCGGATACAGGGGATCGGGGTGCGTCCGGCCAAGTATTCGTCGGCGAACTGCTCGACCACTTCCTCGCGGAAAGCGGTTTCGTGATCGATCACATAGTGCTGGATCCCCAGCCGGTCGGCCACGGCGCGGGCATCGCGGATATCGTCGCCGGCGCAGCAGGCGCCCTTGCGCGCGGCCACTCCGCCCGAATCGTAAAGCTGCAGCGTCACGCCGATCACTTCCGCGCCGCTTTGCGCGGCCAGCGCGGCGACGACCGAGCTGTCGACCCCACCCGACATGGCAACGACGATGCGCTTGTCCGCCGCCGGTCCATTAAGCTGGAACAGCGCCGCAGGATCCAGGGTCAGGTCAGGTGCCAGGGCCATGGCCGGGCGCCTTACACGCTTCGCTGCCGCCTGGCAAAAACCCCAAATCGCACCAATGGATTTCGGTAAGGTCCATGACCAGCGGGTAAACTGCACTTTTACGGGCTGTTGACCTTATCGCGCTAGAACGCCCCCATGGAATTCGGCAAGGACCTCATTGCAAGCCTGCGCGATCGGGTGCTCCCCGGCAGCGAAGGGAGGGTTATGAGTCGCTGCGACTGGCAGGCGCTCAGCGCCCGTTTGCAGGCGGCCCATGCCGCGCGCGTTGAGCTGATGCGCGCCGAAATCCAGGCACTACGGATGTTGGGGGGCTCGTTTGGGTCTCGATCTTTCCTGGCGCCCGCGGGAGGAAGCCATGCCTCACGCGATATTAACCTAAGTGATTTAGCAGATGGCAAAGCCCTCACAGGCAATGCTGTCTCTGCCGTAACCGACAAGCTGGGCGACGGCTGAGGATGAACATGATCGAGAACCAGAAAATTCGACCTGCCATGGTGATTGGCCCGCTTGGCGAGCCGCTGACCATCGATTCGCTGCCGCCGCCGAGCACCACCCGCTGGGTCGTGCGCCGCAAGGCCGAAGTCGTCGCAGCGGTCAACGGCGGTCTGCTGACCATCGACGAGGTCTGCGAGCGCTATAAACTGACGCTCGAGGAGTTCGCCTCGTGGCAGCGCGCCGTTGACCGGTCGGGCATGCAGGGCCTGCGCGTGACGCGGATCCAGCACTATCGCGATCTCTATGAGCGCCAGCTCAAGTATTGAGCTGACAACAGTTTAAGCACGACAGAACGCTGTCGCTGCGCTAAACTTTCCGCCCCGGGCCAGCCTGACTGGTTCCGGGGCGGCTGCTTTGCGGGCCGGCAGTTCCCGTCTCCCGCGCCGATGGCAGCCTGGCAGAGGAGCTGGGTATGGGCTGGATTGTTGCTTTGATCGTTGGCGGCGTGGCCGGGTGGCTCGCCAGCAAACTGATGAACCGGGATGCCTCGATGGGCGTCCTGGCCAATATCGTCGTGGGCTGCGTCGGCTCGGTGATCGGCAACATGGTGATCGGCCCGCTGGTCGGGATCCGCGGCTCGGTGCGCGAATTCTCGCTGCCCGGGCTGGCGATTGCGATCATGGGCGCGGTTATCCTGCTGGGCGTGGTCAACCTGATTCAACGCGGCAAGGTGCGTTAACCGCTGCGGATCGCGCATTTCGCCGGACCGCATCGACCGTTTGCCGAGCACTACGTTGCGTTGCAGCACGGCGGAGCCTATGGCTCGGCACCGTAAATTGAGTTGCTTCGTCAGGCCTGCCGCGCTGCGGACTTGCCCGAAGTGATATAGCATAGTAATACAGCGCCGTGCGGCCGGCACAGTCATGACGACTGTGCGCCGGCCAACGGTGATGCAAGATGGGGCAGGTCCGGCCATGAATTACGACACGCGGATAGCAGCAGACGACCTGGCGGAGACCGATTCCGCCTCGGTGCTGATGGGCGATGCCGAGGAAGATCGGCGCTCGCGGCGCAAGCTGCTGCTGATCGGGCTGGCGGTCCTTGCGGGCCTGATCGCGATCTGGTTCCTGACCCACAGCGGCGATACCGCCGCGACTGGTGACAAGAAGTCGCAGGCGGCCGTGGTCTCGGTGATTGCCCCCGGGCGCGGCACGATCGAGGGTGCGATCAACGTGACCGGCACCCTGGCGGCGCGCCGCGAACTGCCGGTCGGCGTGCCTGGCGAAGGTGGCCAGGTTGTCTCCGTGCTGGTCGAGCCCGGCCAGTGGGTCGGTGCCGGCCAGGTGCTGGCGGTGATTGACCGTTCGGTCCAGGTCCAGCAGCGCGCCAGCCAGGCGGCGCAGATCGATGTCGCTCGCGCCAATGCCCAACTGGCCCAGGCCAATCTCGACCGTGCGCTCAAGCTGGTGGAGCGCGGTTTCGTCTCGACCGCCGATATTGACCGACTGACTGCCCAGCGCGATGCCGCCGTGGCGCAGGTTCGTGTCGCCGGGGCTCAGCTTGGCGTGCTCAATGCCCAGCTCAATCGCCTCAACGTGGTCGCCCCGGCTGCCGGGCTGGTGCTGGAGCGCCGGGTCGAGCCAGGCCAGGTTGTCAGCGCCGGCTCGGGCATACTTTTCCGGCTGGCCAAGGGCGGCGACATGGAATTGCGTGCGCTGGTTGGCGAAACCGAACTGGCCCAGGTGTCGAACGGAATTCGCGCCGAGGTAACCCCGGTCGGCGGGGGCAAGACCTTCACCGGCGAAGTCTGGCAGACCGCCCCGGTGATCGATCCGCAGAGCCGCCAGGGCATCGCCCGCATTGCCTTGCCCTATGCCCCCGAACTGCGCCCAGGCGGCTTCGCCACGGCGGTGATCAAGGCCGGGACGGTGGTGGCGCCGATGCTGCCCGAATCCGCGATCCTCTCGGACAATGAAGGCAGCTATGTCTACATTGTCGGCAAGGACAACAAGGCCGAGCGGCGCAACGTCAAGACCGGGCTGGTGACGGCCGATGGCATTGCCGTGGTCGAAGGGCTGAGCGGCAGCGAGAAGGTCGTGCTGCGGGCCGGCGGCTTCCTGTCGCCGGGCGAGACGATCAATCCCAAGGTAGTGACTAAGTAACGCAGCCGCAGGCTGAAGACAGGATCTGGCGATGAATTTCCGTAACATCTCGGCCTGGTCGATCCGCAACCCTGTGGTGCCGATCGTGCTCTTCATCGGCCTGATGCTGGCCGGGATTATGAGCTTCTCGCAAATGGAAGTTCAGAACGATCCCGACGTCGAGTTCCCGATGGTGATTGTCTCGATCGCCCAGCCGGGTGCCGCGCCGACCGAAATCGAGACCCAGATTACCCAGCGCGTCGAATCCGCCGTGCGGACCATTGCCGGGGTCCAGTCGATCAGCTCGACCGCTTCGGAAGGCCGCAGCCAGACGATGATCGAGTTCAAGATCGGCGAGGACGTCAACGAGGCGGTCAACGAGGTCAAGAATGCGGTTGATCAGGCCCGCGGCGAACTGCCGGACGGGATTCTTGAGCCGCAGGTGGTCAAGGCCCAGACTTCGTCCGATCCCTTCGCCTACTTCGCCGTCCAGGCCGACGACATGACGATCGAGCAATTGTCCTGGTTCATCGACGATACGGTGACCAAGCGGCTGCTCAACATCCCCGGCATGGCCACGGTCAATCGTGGCGGCGGGGTCAATCGGGAAATTCTTGTCACGCTGGATCCGGCGCGGATGCAGTCGCTGGGGATTACCGCCAGCCAGGTCAATGCCCAGCTGCGCCAGCTCAATATCAACGCCGCCGGCGGCCGCGCGGAAATCGCGGGTTCACGCCAGTCGGTGCGCGTCCTCGGCAATGCCGATACCGCGTACGAACTGTCGCAGACCGATATCCCGCTGGGCAATGGCCGCACGGTCAAGCTGAGTGACTTTGCCCGGGTCCAGGACAGCTATGGTGAGATCACCAGCATGGGCAAGGCCGACGGCAAGCCGGTGGTGACCTTTGGCATCGCCCGCGCTCGCGGGGCCTCGGACGTTTCGGTTTACGACGCTGCCTATGCCGAGATCAAAAAGATCGAAAAGGAGAACCCGGGGGTCAAGTTCATCCGCCAGTTCACCACGGTCGATTACACCAAGGCCCAGTACGAAAGCTCGATCGCGGCGATGGTCGAAGGCGCGATCCTGGCCGTTATCGTGGTGTTCTTCTTCCTGCGCGACTGGCGCGCGACGGTGATTTCGGCACTGGCGATCCCGCTCTCGGCGATCCCGACCTTCTGGTTCATGGACCTGATGGGCTTTACGCTCAACACGCTGTCGCTGCTCGCGCTGGGTCTGGTCGCGGGCGTCCTGGTCGACGATGCGATCGTGGAGATCGAGAACATCGTGCGCCATATGCGCATGGGCAAGAGCGCCTATCAGGCCTCGATCGACGCGGCTGATGAAATCGGTCTTGCCGTGGTTGCCACCACCTTCTCGATCGTCGCGGTGTTCCTGCCGGTCGGCCTGATGCCGGGCGTTTCGGGCCAGTTCTTCAAGAACTTCGGCCTGACCGTGGTGGTCTCGGTGCTGATGTCGCTGGCCGTGGCGCGCATGATCACGCCAATGGTTGCGGCCTACTTCCTCAAGGCCCACGGCCAGGAAGAACACGGCGGCGGCCCGTGGATGGACCGCTATCTTAACATCCTGCGCTGGTCGATCGATCAGCGCGAGGCCAAGGCATTGCGCGCTGCGCTGCCCAAGGTGCCATCGCGCTGGTGGTTCTATCCCGTCTGGATCATCGCCACGCTGGCGGTGCTGGCCGCCTTTGGTGCTGGGGCAATGGTGCCTTCCCAGGTCGTTGGGCAGGTCGAAGCGCTGCGCGATGAGGTCCCCGGCTGGGTCTCTGCCTTCCTGGGCGTTGGGGTCGGGTTGGGCCTGGCCTGGCTGGTCTATCGCCTGCTGCTGCTGGCCAGCGATTTCGCGCCCCGGGCTTTCTCCGACTGGTACCGCTTCATGCACCTGCGCTGGGCTGCGCGCCGGCGCGACCACCGGGTCTGGATGCTGGGCATCGGGCTTGGCTCACTGGGGCTGACCGGCATTCTTTTTGCCAATATCCCAACCCAGTTTTTCCCGACGTCCGACGGCGACTTCATCCAGGTCCGCGTTGAAATGGTGCCTGGCACCACGCTCAAGCAGACCGAGGCGGTGATCGATCAGGTGGTCAAGATCGCCAAGGATCGGCCAGAGACCGACACTGTGCTGGCCCGTTTCGGCGAAGGCAATGGCCGCGTCTTCATCACGCTCAAGGAAGAGCGCGAGAAGAAGAGCATGGCGATCGAGCGAGAGCTGACGCCGGTGCTGCAGCAGATCGCCGATGCGCGCGTGACGCGCCCCGAAGTGGTGATCAAGCCGCGTCTGGACCTGGCTGCCAGCATGGGCGTGACCACCTCGGCGCTCAGCCAGACGATCCGGATCGCCACGATTGGCGATATCGATCAGAACGCTGCCAAGTTCTCGCTGTCAGATCGCCAGGTGCCGATCCGCGTACGGCTGCCGGTCGAGGCGCGTCAGGACCTTTCGACGATCCAGAACCTGCCGGTGCCGACCACCACGGGCGGCTCGGTCCCGCTCTCGCGTGTCGCCGAAATCGGCTTCGGCTCGGGTCCGGTCTCGATCCAGCGTTACAACCAGAACCGCCGTATCTTCGTCGGCGCCGACCTTGCCCCGGGCGTGGTCAAGGGCACGGCGATGGAAAAGGTCAACAACCTGCCGATTATGAAGAACCTGCCGCTGGGCGTTTCGAATGCCCCGTTTGGCGAGGATGAATGGCAGGCGGAAATGACCCGCAACTTCGGCATCGCACTGGTTTCGGGGATCCTGCTGGTCTTTGCCGTGCTGGTCCTGCTCTATCACCGCTTCGTTTCGCCGCTGGTCAACATGAGCTCGCTGTTCCTGGCGCCGCTGGGCGGATTGCTGGCGCTGCTGCTGGTCGGCCAGCCGATGTCGATGCCGGTGTTTATCGGGATCCTCATGCTGTTCGGGATCGTGGCCAAGAACTCGATCCTGCTGGTCGATTTCGCGATTGAGGAGATGCAACGCGGGGTCGACAAGGCAACCGCGATCATCGAGGCCGGGCACAAGCGCGCCCAGCCGATCATCATGACCACTGTGGCAATGACCGCGGGCATGGTGCCGACCGCAATCTCGGGCCTGATCGGCTCGGGCGACGGGGCCTGGCGCGCGCCGATGGGCACCGTCGTGATCGGCGGTCTGGTCTTGTCGACGCTGCTGACCCTGGTGATCGTCCCGGCGGGCTTCAGCCTCGCCGACGGCTTCGAGAAGCGGGCCGGCCCGTGGCTGCGCAAGCGGCTGCTAAGTTACGAACCGGGCGATGAAGACGGCGCCCGCGACGGCCTCCATGGCGGGGCCCTCCCGGCAGAGTGAGCGGTCCTCTTCCCCTGGCGGATGCGCGCGGCGGCCAACCGGTCGACCGCGCGCGGCGCATGCGGCGGGCAGCCACCGGGCTGCTCGTGGTCATGGCCGCGCTCTACCTGGTTGCCCGCCAGTACCAGGGCATCCACCCGGCGATGGGCTATGTCCTGGCTTTTGCCGAAGCGGCGATGGTCGGCGGCCTGGCTGACTGGTTCGCGGTAACCGCGCTGTTCCGCCGGCCGCTCGGTCTGCCGATCCCGCACACCGCGATCGTGCCCGAGAACAAGGACCGCATCGCCGATACGATGGCGGCCTTCCTGCGCACCAATTTCCTGACCCCCCAGGTCGTGGCGCGGCGGATGAGCGGGATGAACCTGGCTGCGGCCGTCGGCGGCTGGCTGGCCGATCCGCAGACCGGCGGCTCCAGCCGCCTGCGCGCCGGGGCGGCCGAAATGCTGGCCCATGTGCTCGAATCGCTCGATCCGGACCGGCTTGGCAACCAGGTCCGGGGCGGGCTGTTCAAGCAGATCGACAAGCTCGAGGTTTCACCGCTGTTGGGCCAGATGCTCGGCACCGCGATCGTCGACAAGCGGCACATGCCGGTGATCGAATCGCTGGTCCGCTGGGCTGGGCTCACACTGGAAGACAACGAACCGCTGGTGCGCGAGCTGATCCACACCCGCGCCAATGCCATCCTGCGCTGGACTGGCCTCGACGAACGGCTGGCGAATTCCGTGCTCGACGGGCTCTACAAGCTGCTCGCCGAAGTGATTGTCGATCCCGACCATCCGCTGCGCGGCAAGATCGAGGAAGGCCTGGCCAAGCTGGCCGATGATCTGCAGCGCGATCCGGAACTGCGCGCCAAGATTGAGCGGATGAAGGGCGACCTGATCGCCAACCCGGCCGTTTCGACCTGGTGGCAGGGGGTCTGGGAACGGCTGCGGCTGAAAATGCTCGATCGCCTCCGCCAGCCCGAAGGCCAGATCGGCAGCCAGGCAGCCGAAGCGCTCGCCGAACTGGGTCGCCATCTGCGTGATGATCCGGCGCTGCAGGACCAGATCAACCGCTTCGCCCGCCGCACCCTGGTTGGCGCTTCAACCCGCTATGGCGATCAGATCGTCCGGCTGGTCTCGGAAACGGTCAAGCGCTGGGACGCCCAGACCGTGACCGACCGGATCGAGGGCGCCGTCGGCCGCGACCTCCAGTTCATCCGCATCAATGGCACCATGGTCGGCGGGCTGGTCGGGGTGATCATCCATGCGGTGGACCAGCTGCTGTGAGCGCACCGGTCCTGACGACCGCGCGGTTCGAGCTGTGGCAACCGCAAGTTGGTGACCTGGCGGACCTGTTCGAACTGACCCGCGACGATGAGACCCGCCGCTTCCTTGGCAATTTCACCCCGACCGAGACGGACAGTTTCACCCGCCTGACCCGCAACGCCGGATCCTGGGCGCTGTGGGACTATGGCACCTTCATGGTCCGGGCGAAGGGCGAGCAGCGCATCGTGGCCAACTGCGGCGTCTTCCGCAGTCATCGCGGCTTTGGTGCAGGCCAGGGCCTCGACAACGTCCCCGAAGCCGGCTGGATCGTTCACCGCGATGCCTGGGGCCAGGGCCTGGCCAGCGAAGTCATGGCCGCAGCGCTCGCCTGGTTCGACGCCACCCACGGCCATCAGCGCGTCGCCTGCATGATCGAGCAAGGCCACGCAGCAAGCGAGGCGATTGCGGCGAAGCTGGGCTTCGTGCGCTATGGCCAGCAGGTGCCAGAAGCGGGCGCACCGCTGGGGCTGTGGGAGCGAACCTAGGCCCAACAAGAAAAGGCCCCGCTTGCGCAGGGCCTTTCCGTGTTTCGCGAACGGTGCGGCTGATCAGAGCTTGCCGGTCAGTTCCGGCACGATCGTGAAGAGATCGCCGACCAGGCCGATGTCGGCGACCTGGAAGATCGGGGCGTCCTCGTCCTTGTTGATGGCGATGATGGTCTTGGAGTCCTTCATGCCGGCAAGGTGCTGGATCGCGCCGGAGATGCCGACCGCGATGTAGACTTCCGGGGCGACGATCTTGCCGGTCTGGCCGACCTGGTAGTCGTTCGGGACATACCCCGCGTCGACCGCCGCGCGGCTGGCGCCGACGCCGGCGTTCAGCTTGTCGGCCAGCGGGAAGATGGTGGCCTTGAAGGTGTCCGCATCCTTGAGCGCGCGGCCGCCCGAGACGATGATCTTGGCGCTGGTCAGTTCCGGACGCTCGCTCTTGGCGATTTCCGAGCCGACATAGCTGCTGGTGCCGGCCGCACCCGGGCCCGAGACGGCTTCGACCGGGGCCGAACCGCCAGTGGCGGCCGCCTTTGCAAAGGCCGTGCCGCGCACGGTGATGACCAGCTTGGCATCGCTCGATTCAACCGTGGCGATGGCATTGCCGGCATAGATCGGCCGGGTGAAGGTCTTCGGGCCTTCGACCGAGAGGATGTCCGAGATCTGCATCACGTCGAGCAGCGCGGCGACGCGCGGCGCAACGTTCTTGCCGGTGGTCGTGGCCGGCGCCAGGAAGGCGTCGTGGTGCCCCATCAGGTCCGCGATCAGCGGCGCGACGTTTTCAGCCAGCGCATTGGCATAGGCGGCATCGTCAGCGACGTGGACCTTGGCCACGCCGGCGATCTGCGCGGCAGCGGCACCAGCGGCGGCGCAATTGTGACCGGCAACCAGCAGGTGCACTTCACCCAGCTGCGCGGCGGCGGTGACGACGGCCAGGGTAGCATCCTTGACCGAGGCGTTGTCGTGTTCGACCCAAACGAGCGTCTTGGCCATCAGGCGACTCCCATTTCCTTGAGCTTGGCGACGAGGGCGTCCACGTCTGCCACCTTGATGCCGGCGCTGCGCACCGGCGGTTCGCTGACCTTGAGGGTCTTGAGGCGTGGCGCGATGTCCACGCCGTAGTCGGCCGGCGCCTTGGTGGCGAGCGGCTTCGACTTGGCCTTCATGATGTTCGGCAGCGAGGCGTAACGCGGCTCGTTGAGGCGCAGGTCAGTGGTGACCACGGCCGGCAGCGCCAGCTTCACGGTTTCCAGACCGCCGTCGATCTCGCGCTTCACGACGACCGAATCGCCTTCGACAGTGACTTCGTTGGCGAAGGTTCCCTGCGGGCGGCCCATCAGCGCCGCGACCATCTGGCCGACCTGGTTCGAATCGTCGTCGATCGCCTGCTTGCCGGTGATGATCAGGCCCGGAGCCTCTTCCTCGGCCACGCCCTTGATGATCTTGGCGACGGCCAGTGGTTCCACCTCGACCCCGTCATCGACCTGGACCAGCACCGCGCGGTCTGCACCCATCGCCAGCGCGGTGCGCAGCGTTTCCTGGGCCTTGGCCGGACCGACCGACACCGCCACAATCTCGGTCACCACGCCCTTTTCCTTCAGGCGAATGGCTTCCTCAACCGCGATCTCGTCGAACGGGTTCATGCTCATCTTCACATTGGCGAGATCAACCCCCGTGCCGTCGGATTTTACCCGCGGCTTCACGTTGTAGTCGATCACGCGCTTCACGCAGACCAGGGCCTTCATCGGTTCAAGCCTTTCGCTTTGCCATGTTGCAACGCGGCATTACTGCCGTTTACGTAAACGTCAACTCAGAACTATGTGGCGATCAGGCCACCTTGCGCACTTCGGCGACAATCTTCTTCGCGGCATCGCCCAGGTCGTTGGCGGGGACGATCGGCAGGCCCGAATTGGCCAGGATGTCCTTGCCCTGCTGGACGTTGGTGCCTTCGAGGCGGACCACCAGCGGAACCGAGAGGTTCACTTCCTTGGCCGCGGCCACGATGCCGTCGGCGATGATGTCGCACTTCATGATCCCGCCGAAGATATTGACGAGAATGCCCTTCACCGCCGGATCCTTGAGGATGATCTTGAAGGCAGCGGTGACCTTTTCCTTGGAGGCGCCGCCGCCGACGTCGAGGAAGTTGGCCGGGAATTCGCCGTTCAGCTTGATGATGTCCATCGTCGCCATGGCCAGGCCAGCGCCGTTGACCATGCAACCGATGTTCCCGTCGAGCTTGATGTAGGCGAGGTCGAATTCGCTGGCTTCGAGCTCGGCCGGGTCTTCCTCGGTCGTGTCACGCAGTTCCAGCAGGTCCTTGTGACGGAACATGGCATTGCCATCGAAGCCGACCTTGGCGTCGAGCACGTAGAGCTTGTCGCCCTCCGGAGTCGGGCAGACGGCCAGCGGGTTGATTTCGATCTGCTCGGCATCGGTGCCCAGGAACGCGGCATAGAGGCCGGCCAGGATCGTCTGCGCCTGCTTGGCGAGGTCACCCGACAGGCCCAGCGCCTTGGCGACGGCACGGCCGTGGTGCGGCATCAGGCCGGTGGCCGGATCGATCGTGACGGTGTGGATCTTTTCCGGGGTCTCGTGCGCGACGTCCTCGATGTTCATGCCGCCCTCGGTTGAGGCGACCACGGCGATCCGGCTGGTGGCGCGATCGACCAGCAGCGCCAGGTAGAACTCCTTGCCGATGTCGACGCCGTCCGTGATGTAGAGGCGGTTGACCTGCTTGCCGGCTTCGCCGGTCTGCACGGTGACCAGCGTGTTGCCGAGCATTTCCTTGGCGTGGGCTTCCACTTCCTCAAGGCTCTTGGCCAGGCGCACGCCGCCCTTGGCATCGGGACCCAGCTCCTTGAACTTGCCCTTGCCGCGCCCGCCGGCGTGGATCTGGGCCTTCACGACATAGAGCGGCCCGGGGAGCTGCTTGGCGGCGGCAACGGCCTCTTCGACCGACAAGGCGGCAATGCCGGCGGGTACGGCGACGCCGAACTTCGCGAGCAGTTCCTTGGCCTGGTATTCGTGAATGTTCATCTGGGATTTCCTGCGCTGGGGATGGCCGCAGTCGGGCCGGAAGTGCCACGGGCCTAAGCACAGTGTTGGGCGCTTGAAAAGGCCCTTAATCGCCCGCTTAACTGCGGATTTTGATGAGGGGCCGCTTGCCAAGCCGGGAGGCGGGGCACAAATCGGACCTATGATCGACCGCGCCCGCCTGGAAGACATTGTCCGCGAAGCCGGGCGGATCGCGCTTGGCCGCTGGCCGGGCCATGGGCACGCGCTGGAAAGCTGGGAAAAAGATCCGGGCAGCCCGGTGAGCGAGGCTGATCTGGCGGTCGACGTCTTTCTGAAGCGCGAACTCGCGGCGCTGCTTCCCTCGGCAGGCTGGCTTTCGGAGGAAACCATCGACGCGCCCGAGCGGCTTGCGGGCGGGCTGCTGTGGCTGGTCGATCCGATCGACGGAACCCGCGACTTCATCCGCGGTCGGCCGGGCTGGGCGGTTTCGGTCGCGCTGGTCAGTTCAGGCCGGCCGCTGCTGGGCCTGCTCTGCGCACCGGCGCGGGACGAGCTGTGGTCGGCCGAGGCCGGGCAGGGGAGCTGGCGCAACGGGATCAAGCTTGCTGCCAGCCGCCGGACCGAATTTCCGGGCTCGCGCGTTCCGGCCGATACCCTGCCAAAGAGCGATCTCGATCTGGTTCCGGTCGAGCGGCCCAATTCGATCGCACTGCGGATCGCGATGGTGGCGGCGGACGAGGCGGATCTCGTTGCCACGCTGCGCTGGGGGTTCGAGTGGGATATCGGCGCGGCCGCGCTGATCGCGCGCGAGGCCGGGGCGGTGGTCAGCGATGCCTTCGGTCAGCCGCTAAATTACAACAAGCGCGATCCGCGCGATTTCGGGGTGCTGGTTTCGGCGCCGGACATTCACGCCGCCGCGGTCGAGCGCCTGGCCGACCGGGCCAGGGCGCTCGCCGGTTAGCGGTGATTACTGGCCGGCGCGGGCAGTCTGCACGTCTTCCTGGGTCACCGGCACAATCTTGATCTCGACCCGGCGATTCTTGGTCCGGCCAGCCTCTGTAGCGTTGTCGGCGACCGGCATCGTTTCACCAAAACCCTGGCTGCGGATGCGCGCCGCCGGCACGCCGCGCGACTGCAGATAGCCCGCGACAGTGCGGGCGCGGTTCTCGGACAGGGTCTGGTTATAGGCGTCCGATCCGGTCGAATCGGTGTGGCCGTAGACGTCGATCAGGCTGTTGGGATACCGGATCAGGCTGTCCGCCACCTGGTCCAGCGTGGTGCGGAAGGTCGGCTTGAGCGTGTAGCTGGCGACATCGAAAGTCACGCCATCGGGCAGGTTGACCAGGATCGCCGAACCATTGTCAGTCTCGGTCACGTCGACGCCGGAGCCGGCGGTCTGTTCCTTCAACTCCTTGATCTGCTTGTCCATGGTATAGCCGACCGCGGCCCCGGCGATCCCGCCGATCCCGGCGCCAACGATGCGCCCGGTCTTGCCGCCGATCAGGCCGCCCAGCAGCAGACCAGCGAGCGCGCCGCCCGCACCGCCGATTGCGGTGCGCGAAACCTTCTTCTCGCCAGTGTTGGGATCGGTGACGCAGCCCGACACGGTGACGAGCGAGAATGCGGCGAAAGCTGAAATCAGCAGGCGGGACTTCTTCATGGTCTTATCCCCTTTAGGACACGGGTAATTGCAACGACCCTGCGCGCCATAACCTGAATGGAAGGTGGATGGTTGCATTGTCAATGATTTGAGCCTTGCCCCTTCTTGGCGCAGACGATTCCTGCTAGCGGATAGGGCGTGACACCTTACCCCTGGTCCGACGTCCTGATTATCGCAGGCCTGATCCTGCTCAATGGCTTGTTCTCGATGTCCGAGCTGGCGATCGTTTCAGCGCGCCCGGCGCGGCTGAAGGTCCAGGCCGAGCGCGGCCATGCCGGGGCGAAGATGGCGCTGCTGCTCGCTTCCGATCCAGGCAAGTTCCTTTCGACCGTGCAGATCGGCATTACGCTGGTCGGCATTATCGCCGGGGCCTATTCGGGCGCCAGCCTGGGCGGGCCGACTGGCGAGCGGCTGGCCATGCTGGGCGTGCCCGAGCGCTATGCCGATGAAGCCGGGTTTGCCCTGGTCATCGTGCTGACGACCTATTTCAGCCTGGTGGTGGGTGAACTGGTGCCGAAGCAGGTGGCGCTGCGCGCGGCCGAGCCGATTGCCATGCTGGCCGCCCTGCCGATGGCGATCGTGGCCCGAGTGACGGCGCCGTTCGTCTGGCTGCTCGATCGTTCCTCGGCCCTGCTGCTGCGCCTGATGGGCGTGCGCCATGGCGGCGAGGCGGGGGTGACTGCCGAGGAGCTCCACATGATCTTCGCCGAAGCGACCCGTTCGGGCGCGATCGAGGAGGATGAGCGCCAGATCATGACCGGGATCATGAAGCTGGCCGACCGCCCGGTGCGCGAGCTGATGACCCCGCGGACCGAGCTCGACACGATCGACCGCCGCGCCACCGAGGCCGAGGTTCGCACCGCGATCAAGGACAGCCCGCACTCGCTGCTGCCGGTCGCCGATGGTTCGCCTGACAATATCGTCGGCGTGGTCAAGGTCCGCGATGTCCAGGCGTTGCTGCTGGCGGGCAAGCGGGTCCAGATCGCCCGGGTCATGAAAAAGGCCGAGATCATTCCCGACCAGCTCGATGCCATGGATGCACTGCGGATCCTGCAGCAGTCGGGCGTGTCGATGGCGCTGGTCCACGATGAATACGGCCACCTGGAAGGCGTGGTGACCCCGGCCGACCTGCTCACCGCGATTGTCGGCAATTTCGCCAGCCATGTCGACGACGGCGACGAGCCGATGGTGACCGTGCGCGAAGATGGCTCACTGCTGGTCGCGGGCGCGCTGCCGGCCGATGCCCTGGCCGATCGGTTGGGGATCGACCTGCCCGATGACCGCGATTTCGCCACTGCCGCCGGCTTTGCGCTGTGGGTGATGAAGAAGCTGCCGCATGAGGGTGAGCACTTCACGCAGCAGGGCTGGCGTTTCGAAGTGGTCGATATGGACGGGCGCAAGATCGACAAGTTCCTGGTCAGCCAGGTCGCTGAGCAGGATTAACCCAAACTCACGGACAATAGAAAAAGGGCCCGCCTTCGCAGGCGAGCCCCTCTAGAACCTCAACGAGTTAGCGAATTAGCCGCCGATAACGGCCTGCGCCTCGCGCCCGTCGCCCTGCGGGGCGGCGATGATATCGCGGGTCACGTCACCCTTGGCGACAGTATTGGTCTTGGGATCGCCCACGGTCGAGCGGATCGAGGCAGCCGCCGTGCCGGCGCGGTTGCCGGCGGTGGTTTCAATGCTGCTGCGCGGGGCAGGCGGGCCGAACAGCGCATCCTGGGCCTGCTGGGCGGTGCTGCGGTCCGACGGACGCGGCGCACCGGGGGCCGGCGGGGTTAGCGCGAAATCGGGCGGGATCACCAGCGGCGCCTGGCGCTGCACAGCGAATTCATCAGGCCGGTCGCGGTTGAACAGGCCGCTGCTGCCGCAGCCCGACAGGAGCGTGGCGGAGCCAATCACGGCGAGAGCAAGGTACTTGCGCATTGTCTTAATTCTCCGTCACGGGAGTGCCCGCATCGCTTTTCTGATCCGCCTTTTCGCGGATCAGGAACGAACGGGCAAGGATAATCAGGACGCCGATCGTGATCGCCGCATCGGCCAGGTTGAAGACCAGGAACGGCCGGAAATCGCCAATGTGGAAATCGGCATAGTCGACCACGAAACCGAAGTTGATCCGGTCATCGATATTGCCGGCTGCTCCGCCCAGCACCAGCGACAGGCCCAGGATATCGCCAAATGCCTTCTCGCGCATGATCCAGACGAAGACGACCAGCGCGATCAGGCTGGTCAGCGCGACCAGGCCCCAGCGCATTTCCATCGACTGCGCGGTCAGCATGCCGAGCGAGACGCCGTAGTTCTCCACCCAGGTCAGGTCGAAGAACGGCAGCAGGTCGATCTTGCCCTTTTCGGGCAGCTTGAGCGTCCAGGTGACGTGGTACTTGATCCACTGATCCACGACATAGATCAGCGCCGCCAGCGCCAGGCCGATCAGGCGGATGCGGGTGAACAGCTGGCTCATGCGCCGACCACGCTTTCACAGCGTCCGCACAGATCGCCGTCTTCCGCCACGTCGGGCAGATGGCGCCAGCAGCGGCCGCACTTGTGGTCAGAGGTTCGCGTGACGGTCACGGCATCGCCCTGCCCGCGAATGACTTTCGCGGTGATGAACAGCTCGGCCAGATCGGCTTCGGGCGCGTCGGCCGGGACGGTGACTTCGGCTTCGAGGCCCGAGCCCAGCACCTTCTCGCGGCGCAGCGGCTCGATCGCTTCCAGCACCTGGCCGCGCAAGGCGCGCAGCGTGGCAAAGCGTTCGGCCAGGGCATCGTCGAGCCATTCCTTCGGCAGTTCGTGGAGTTCCTGTAGGTGCACGCTGCCGCGATCCGGGAAGCGGGTGGTCCAGACTTCCTCGGCGGTGAAGACCAGCACCGGCGCGGCATAGCGGACCAGCGCCTGGAACAGCACGTCGAGCACGGTGCGATAGGCGCGGCGTTCAATGCCTGCCGGATCGTCGCAATAGAGCCGGTCCTTGCGGATATCGAAGAAGAAGGCCGACAGGTCCTCGTTGCAGAAGTCGGTCAGCGCGCGGGTATATTCGTTGAAGTCATAGCTATCGATCGCCGCGCGGATCGTGGTGTCGAGCCGCTTGAGCTGGCCGAGCATATAGCGCTCCAGCTCGGGCATCTGCGCCACGTCCACGCCCTCAACCGCATGGTCATAGCCATCGAGCGCGCCGAGCAGATAGCGGAAGGTATTGCGCAGCTTGCGGTACTGGTCGGACACGCCCTTCAGGATCTCGTCGCCGATCCGGTGGTCCTCGGTGAAGTCAACCGTCAGCGCCCACAGCCGGATGATGTCGGCGCCATAGGTTTCCATGACCTTGATCGGGTCGATCGTGTTGCCGAGCGACTTGGACATCTTCAGACCCTTGGCATCCATGGTGAAGCCGTGGGTCAGGATCCGGTCATAAGGTGCGCGGCCGCGGGTGGCGCAGCTTTCGAGCAAGGAAGACTGGAACCAGCCGCGATGCTGGTCGCTGCCCTCGACATAGAT